>JBGVOJ010000522.1:0-1944 GCA_045126415.1 Eubacteriales bacterium
CGACGACAAACAATACTATCCCCGGATCCGGAAATTATACGGAGGAGGCGACTATGAATAACATTCTCAATGTCCGCGATTTCGGCACGTACGGTGACGGTCACGCGGACGACAGCACCGCCATCCAGCAGGCACTCGACCTCGCCGAAGAAAAAGGCGGCACCGTCTACATTCCTGCGGGGACGTACCGCATCGGAAAAACATTGTACATCGGAAATGATACGACTATCCGCTGTGACTCGGGCGCACGGCTGTTCGTCTGCGAAAAACGGCCGAAAAAGCGCGGTGATTTTCTGCTGTCAAACCGTGACATCGTAAACGGAAACCGGAACATTGCGGTGTACGGCGGCACATGGGACGGAAATTTTGACGGAAAGAACAACAATAAGCCCGCCGATCTGTTTGATCCCGGTGCGTTCTCCGGCTCCACGCTGAATTTTGTGAACGTGAAGAACTTAACTCTCTCCGGACTCGCGATGCGCAATTCGGTTGTATATTACATCCGCATGGCGAAGCTTGACGGCTTCGTCATCCGCGACATCAGCTTTGCCTCCGAACGTCCGGCGTACAATCAGGACGGGCTTCACTTTGCCGGGGAAGTCCGTCACGGCCTCATCGAGAACATCACCGCGGAACCGGGGCAGACAAACGACGACATGATCGCGTTCAACGCGGACGATTCGATGGTGCGGCTTGAAAACCACGATCTCTGCTGCGGAGCGATCGAGGATATCACCGTGCGCGGCGTATATGCGGAAAACTGCTACACCGGCTTCCGGATGCTGAGCGTCAACTCCCCCATCCGTGACATCCGCATGGAGGACATTTACCTCGGCTGCCGTCATTTCGCCGTCAACATGGACGGTGCGCGTCACTGCCGTACGCCGCTCATCCGGGACGGTGAAAAATCGAACGGTTCCGGTCATATCGAAAATGTCATCATCGAAAATATGACTGTCTGGACCACGGAAACGAACGGGGAACGGGCGCTGATCCTTTCCGAAACGGAACTGAACAATTTCCGGATCACCGGTTTCCGCCGTGACACCGCGAAAGACCGCTGCCCCGAAAAGCCGACTCTGCAGATCACGCTTGCGCCGTCCTCATACGGTACGGTCACGGAAAACGGTGCGGTTACGGAATATCATCTGGACACCCCCGGTGACATCTTCTGTCATCAAGGCACGTTTGATTCCGCAGAACTGAACAGCGGTCTGACCGACTTCTGACAAAACTTTTTCCCGAAATGGATTGTTTACAAATAAACGGAAGAATGTTCCTGCGGAAATCGGTATAATAAAAAAGATTATTACAGATTTGCGTTAAGGAATAAGAATGAGCCTTTTCTTGAAATATCTCACTGTCCTCGGAATGGCAGCACTTCCGGTTCTGGAGCTGCGCGGCGCGGTTCCCTACGGAGTAGCAATGGATCTTCCGCTGCCCGCCGTTCTTGCCGTCAGCATCCTCGGGAATATGCTTCCTGTACCGTTCATCATTCTGTTCATCCGCCGGATCTTCGACTGGATGAAAACCAAAAGCCGCCGTCTGTGCAGCATTGCGGAAAAGCTGGAAGCACGTGCGCAGGCAAAAGGGGACATTCTCGTCAAGTACGAAACTCTGGGGCTGTTTGTTCTGGTGGCAATTCCCCTGCCCGGCACCGGTGCGTGGACGGGTTCTCTGGTAGCGGCATTGTTCAACCTGCGGATGAAGAACGCCCTGCCGGCAATCTTTTTCGGTGTCGTTACGGCCGGACTGATTATGTCCGTGGTATCCTACGGTGTGGATATGCTGATCTGAAAAGAAAAATTCAAACGGAGTATTGCAATTTACCGGCAGATATGGTATAATGTAAAAGTATAGGCCGGTATGTTGGAATTGGCAGACGAGGCGGACTCAAAATCCGCTGCCGCTGGCGGCGTGCGGGTTCGACCCCCGCTACCGGCA
>JBGVOJ010000523.1:0-3772 GCA_045126415.1 Eubacteriales bacterium
ATGGCAGAAGGTTGGCACATGGATATTGCACGCCACGATCTGCTCGACGGCAAACTCTTCAAAGAAAGAACCCGCTGATCCTAAAAAAGCTATAACCTTTTACGTAAGAAAAAACGGACGTTCACTTTTTCGGTGAGCGTCCGTTTTGCAGAGTGCATTTTTTTCAGTTATGCTTTATTCTCCCAGATAATCCGGCAGAACTGCGCCGCCGCAGACGGCATTGAGCTGATGAACCAGAGCTTTATAGCGCTGACGTTCCAGCTCCGTCGAATGGTTGAGAGTCGCCCACGCACCGTCGGAGGATGCGTCAAGGGTATCCGCGCGGGTGATCTTATATGTTACAGTCTCAGTCTTGTTAAAATTACAGCTTCGGTCGGTGTAATGCTTGTCCGCTGCATTCACAGCGATCAGATCGTATGTGGGAGAACTGTCAACAGCCCGCCAGATATTCACGGGTTCATCAAAATCCCAGCTCAGGTTAAGATTGCGGTCGATCCGGAGGATTTCGGGAACCGGTTTCTTCTTCCATCCGGGAATTCCGGGAAGTGCATAACGCTTTCCGGCTTCCGTTGTAAATTCAATGCGGTTTTCATCGATAACGGTGAAGGCAAAGTCGGTCTGCGCACGGGAAATACCCGGATAGCGGATACGGCACACATTCCCCGCATCCGAATATACAGTTATTTCATCCACACAGCCATTTTTCCACTGAACATCAAACACAAATCCGCCGCGCGCACGAAGTCCATGGAAGGAACCGTCCGTCCATTCATCCGGGATACATGCCAGAGGTGCGATGTACTTTTCATGGCTCTGGAGAAGCATTTCCGCCACACCCGATGTACCGCCGAAATTCCCATCAATCTGGAACGGCGGATGGGTATCCCAGAGATTGGGAAGTGTACGCATTCCCAGAAGATTTCCGTAAAGTCTGTACGCCCGGTTTCCATCCCCGGTTCTCGCCCATGCGTTCAGTCTGTGAGCAAGTGCCCATCCGGTGGACTGATCGGAACGATAATTGAGTGTCACCTTTGCGGCATCCAGCCACGCAGGGGTTTCACTGCAGATGAGTGTACCGGGATACAGCCCCACAAGCTGGGAAATGTGACGGTGACGGTATTCGCCTACTTCGCCGTAGAATTTCTCTTCCCGATATTCCCGGATCTGTCCGCTCCAGCCTACCTGTACAGGGTCATACCGGTCGATCTGCTCTTTCAGTTCACGGATCACGGGAAGATCCTTTTCCGGAATGTTCTCCTCACCGATGATATCCACACAGCGGAGAAGATCCTGTCCGTTCTCCCAGATCATCTGCTGGTCGAAAGCGCATCCCACAGTCTGATAATACTGTACGGGATTGGTCCAGTTGTTGGCAATGATCTGTTCGGGAGACGCGGAGAACACAGAGAGATACAGTCCGTCATAATTGCGGACGACCTTTGTGAGATGCTTTGCCATGGACAGGAGTGCCGGGTAGGCAGTTTCGAGAAGCACTTTTCTGTCTCCCGAGAAGGCATAAGCTTCCCAGAACAGCTTGGACGTCAGGCCGCCGGTGCCGGGACCCGAATGTCCGCCGGGACCGGAGATGGTATAGGCGTAGCTTCCCGTACCGATCGTCCATCCGCACCCGCCGGGTTCGTCGGTATAGCGTTCGGGAACGGTATTTTTGATATATTCCCGCGCATATTCCTCCGCCGCCGGACGGAAGGCTTCGTTGAAGTCACGGTATGCGTCAAAGGTCTCGCCGATATTGGTGATAAATGCCGGCCAGTAGTTCATCTGCACGTTGATATTGTGCCAGTAACCTGAGCCCCACGGTGATCTGTCGTGGCAGTTCCATACACCCTGCAGGGTTGCGGGAAGACAGCCGGGACGGGACGATGCAATCAGCAGATATCTGCCGTACTGGAAGTAGAGAGCTTCCAGATAACGGCTTTTTTCTCCTTTGGAGTATGCTTCAAGAAGCTCGTCGGTCATGGCATCGGGGACGTCGGTTTCCCCGAAGTTCACATCCACTCTGCCGAACAGAGAGGTGTGGTCTTTTATGTGGCGATCTCTCAGTTCATCATAGGAATGGGAGCAGGCAGCATCCAGAATTTCTGACACCTTGCTGCCGGGATCAAAGTCACGGAGCTTTTTCTTTGCGTCTTTTTCCAGAAATACTTCGGGACGCAGTTCATAGTTTGTCGCGCCGCAGAACACGAAACAGGTATCCTTAGCGTCCGATATCCGGAGTTTTCCGTCTTCTGCCGAAATACAGCCGTCGGAATATACCCGGAGCAGTGCGTGGAAGCGTACATTATAGTGGCACATGACACCCGACATGGTGATAAGATTTCCGTCGGATGTTACAGTTCCCCGCTTTTCCCTGTCCGCTTCTTCCGTGATGTAAGGAATCTGTACTTCAATTTCATAGGAAACAGGTTCGGAGGAGGTGATGCGTCCTGCCACTGTACGATCGGGATAGGATGCAAAGTATTCCCGGTCGACATGAACGCCGTGTGCAGTATAATGTACATAAGCAAGTCCGCAGCCGATGTCAAGGCCCCTCTCATACCCTGCGGTATCTTCAAATGTATGCGGAAATCTTACAAAAATATCCGCAAAGCTGTTCAGACCGCCGAGCCCTCCCGGGTTTTCCGCAGAATTCTCCGTGATCTGGAGCCGTTCGTAATCCACGCCGCCGAATACGTTTCCCCCCATGTGGGAATTCCCGATCGGCAGGGAATATTTTTCCCATCCTTCGGCAGAATCCGGAGCCGGCTTGCTGTATCGCAGTTTCAGTTCCATACAAGACCTCCATATTATTATTGAGATTATACACATTATAGCATAACAAAATTGTATTTTCAATTCCCTGATTATGAAAAAATCAACAAAAAAACGCAGGCAGCCAATTTTGTTTGACTGCCTGCTGATCTTCGTTATTCTTGGAAATCCATCGTACTTACGTTGATTCAAACACTCCCCTGCCGATCATTCGGAACGGAAAGAAAACTCATCCAGCACAGCATCGGAAAAATCACCGTAGAAACGCAGAGTGACTGTATGAGTACCGGTGACCGATTCCATGGAAACCGTACCCTTGCTGCAGTCCAGTGAAGTGTGATACCATCCGTCCAGCCATACTTCGATGCGGCAGTTTCCGTCTGTGCGGCAGTCTGCGGCAAATGTATTTTCACCGTTGAAGGTCAGATACCGGTACACCGCACTGTCCCCGGGACGGATCTCACGCAGATTGAGAACGTGCGGAGAGGAGGAGTCTCCGGCGATCCTCACATGCCCGGTCAGCTCGCAGGCAAGACAGGCCGGGATTTCCTGTCTCACATCGATTCCGCTGCCTATGCCGGAAGATGTCATTTTTACTTCGCGTATTTTTCCGTCATCTTCAATGGTGATAGGTTCCACGCAGACGCGGCGGGAATTTACGCTGCCGTAGGAGGAACGGTGATAGAACAGATACCACTGTCCGTTCACACATTCCATGGAGCCGTGATTGTTCCATGTTTTCGGATCACAACCGAAGTTGTCAAGGATAACGCCGCCGTACCGGAATCCGGTCATGGGATTGTCCGATACTGCGTAGCCGAGGCAGGTTGCTCGGTTTCCGTGACGGTGGGTATCTGTGAACAGGAAATAGTATTTTCCGCCGATCTTTTTTACCGAACTTCCCTCGTGGAATTCGTGTTCGCGGACGCTGAGCGGCTGGGTGACGGATTCCGGTTCGATCTCGGTCATGTTCTCCTTCAGCTTTGCCGCGCGTACATTGTCA
>JBGVOJ010000524.1:0-4076 GCA_045126415.1 Eubacteriales bacterium
TCTGCCACCATGCCCCATTGCTGCGGTTGGCGCAAAATGTCATCCAAGATGACCAATTGCAAAAAAACAGGAAATTCCGTTCCTCCCCGAAAGTTTTGCCGTAGTTTTCGGCGTAGACCTTTGCTTCATTCATTGTATAAAGCCACCTTTCTGTTTCTCCTTACGGAGTGATATATGTCCTATGCCGTATGGCGTATAGGCTGAAAACAAAAAACAGGAAGGCTGCCTCACGAATGGAGGTGGTCTTCCTGTACTGCCCTGGACGGGCTGAAAAAACAAAAAAGCCGACAGAAACATACTTACGGGAAGTATGTCAATCCTGTCGGCTGCACCTGACTTTGTCGGGTGATACAAACTTTGACTACGCGAAAGCGTTGTGATCCTTGCGGGAACACAAGATGTACGAGGTGATATTAGTATAGCACAAGATGCGGGGTTTGTCAAGGGGATTATAACTCTGTGAATTAGAACTCATTATTTTTTGTCAATTTGTTTCTCCCAAAAACAACGCCACTCTATTTGAAATCATTTCTGCAGTTTCTCTGGCTGTATGTATTCCGGCATAAAATGCGGACAGTTCTTCCTTCGCGATTTCTGTAACCACAGCCGGAACTGTGCTGCAGGCTCTCAGGGAATCGATCAATTCATAATACGTACTTTTGAATTGGTCATCAATCACAACAACAGGATAATTTTCAGACGCTGAAGTATTTTGTTCCGGGATTGCTGTCATGGATTGATAATGACATACATACGGATATACTCCTTCATAATCAAGCCATTCCGAAAATACGCTTTTCGAGGACGGCATATAACTGTGTCCTGCCGCTTCCAACAGCAGATCGGAGGAATTCATCAGAAAATCAATGAATTCCCATGCCCCCTGAATTGCCGGAGAATTTCGGTTGATGGAATAGTAAAATTCGATGTTGACATCAGCGGTTCCCTTTCCGCTGTCGTTCGGGAAACCGATATAGCATAATTCCCCTTCATCAAGAACGCCGAACCGCATTTTTTCTTCGATATAAATATTCAGCGAAGAAAGAGTGGTATTGCGGAGAATACATTTCCCATCCATGAAAGCGTTATCTGCGGAACGGATATGGATCTGATTCTCTTCGGGATACGTTTTCAGATGCTCAAGCAGCACAATAAATTCATCCGAATCAAAGGAATTTTCCGTCCCGCTGATGTAGTCACCCAGACGGTTCATCAGAAGAATCTCCTGCATATAGGAGCGGGAATTCACGCTGAGCAGATGCACGTCTTCCGGTGTGTCGGACATCTCAAGAAAGGTTTCGGTCGTCCATTCGCCGATGGCGGGAAGATTTTCTTTCAATCCAACCAGAGTATGTACGGTAAAGTACGGCGACATGGCATATACCGCATCGTTTACTTTCAGAGAATCCATGACACAGCGGAAATACTGATCCTGATTCACATATCCGGTCAGATCGAGGAAGACAGATGTGTATTTCTGCAGGAATTCTTTATCGGAATATACGATAATGTCCCCCACATCACCTTTGAGAATCGCTTTTTCAAATTGATTCAGCAAGGTATCATAATCTTCACTGCCGTAACTGCGATGAATATCACATACAACATGATATTCATCGGAAACAGCATTGAACATGGATGCCGCAAGCTGGACAAAACTTTTTCCGTTTTCTGCAAACGTGACTTCAATTTGAATTTTTTCGCGGATGTTTTCCTCTTCTGTTTTGTTCATCCGGTAAAAGATCAGTTCCTGCGTCAGCGGAGAACGATACAGGCAGAAAACATCGTCCATATCTTTGACTGTCAGTGCTTCGATGTTTGTGTACACCAATCCGCTGTCAATAAAATCAAGAATCGCTTTGTTTTCACCGTGTTTCTTTATTCCGTCTGAATCATAGTAATAGATTTCATCATTCAAAACGAAGACATGATCCGAAAAAACAGCGCGGAAATTGATATCCTGATGGATTTCAGTGAGAACATTGTTTTCAATGGTGTACAGATTTCTTGTACCGAGTCCGGAAAGAAGAAGATATACTTTTCCGGCAGCATCGTATGAAACAGATACCACACTGTTCGGAAGGGCTTCCGATGAAACAGTCATTTCTTTAAGGTTCACCCGCACAAGAGTTTCCGAATTTTCGGAAGTCAGATAGACCGTACCGTCGGAATACCATACAAAAGGATCGGATTCTTCCGCATACCATGTATTTGACAGAGCTGCTGTATCAAGTACCGTTCCATCCGCTGAAACGGTGTACAGCGTCGTATTTGTAACATAATCCGCAGTATTCATCGCAACGATGCCGTAACCTGTGTCTGTCACACAGAAGCCGAACGGAATCCCCGTGATGTCTGTATCAACAAGCGATGTTTTTCCGGAAATCAGGTCTGTGCAGAAAATCGTGATACGCTCCGAGGATGTTCCGCAGAGGTATGCGGTATCGTTGTGTATCTGAATACCGCAGTCATACGACATCGCAGGACGAAAACCGTCCGCAAACGGAATTTCTTCCTTCTCATATACTCCTTCGGGTTTATACATCGTGATTCCGTTCTTCTGTCCTGTGCCGCAGGCAGTAAACAGCATAAGGATTGCCGGACACAGGAGAAACAGCGCAAAAAATCTTCTATATCGCATATTTTCCTCCGTTCTTTGCAGAATCAATCGTTTTCTTCATACGGGAACAGCTGCTTGTCCGGGAAGAAACTTTCCGATGTGATCCGCAGAATCTCACCGGTTTCCACATCAATTATTGCTTTCCCCGTTGTCATTCCTTTTTTCGTACCTTCGGAATAGGGTTCTTTGAATTGTCCGATCAACATACCGTTGTATATGGCATAAACATCTGCGAGGTAGAAATCTTTTTCCGGCAGAGTTTCGCAAAACGGTGCGGCAGTTCCTTTTTTACCTGCTTTATCGAGACTGATTCTGTAAATCGTGTTTCCGTAGTTTTGCTGTATCATTTTCGATACCAGCATTTTTTCGCTGCCGTCCTTTGTTTCCATCCAGATGTCCCACTCGAACGCATCCACCGGATTGTACAGGGAGTAGTACAGCATATCGCCGTCCATGCAGAACCATGTCACGTTTTCGTACAGCAGCTCCGCTTCCCCGCCGGACAGAGACATTCGGTAAAGTACGCTCGTTTCTTCGCCTGTCTCGGTAAGAAACCATACGGTATCATCCCGAAGCTCAAACATCTTGATTTTTTGATCTCCTGTAACTTTTTTCGCATATCGAAGGTTATAGTCGCATTTGTACAGGCTGTAGGAATCAAGGTAGTATATCTCTCCTTTATATGGGGTTGGATACCCGAAATGTGTGTCTTTGGAACGATGTCCGAGGAAGTCGGTTTTACCGGTTTCCAGATCGTACCGATACATAGCAAGAACGGATTCCTGCTGTCCGGTTTTCTGATCTGCACCGGTCACAACCTGTTCACGAAAATAGATAAACCGTCCCATTCTTGTGATACTCCATCCGGATTCATAGGTATCAATGATATTGTATTTTCCGTCGGACAGGCTGTATTCGATGAAATTCGACGTTCCCGGTTGTCCGCGAGCAACGAGGTACACTTTATCTTCAAACGGAATCAGTTCTGTTGTTCCTTTGGTTGAATATGCCAGACAGGTGATATCGTTATGGCTGCACAGCGGATCATAGCAGAACGGGTCGTGCAAAACCGAAGGTATACCGTCTTCTTTTGTATATATGGTATGCCAGACGGGATCGACATCGCTTACCGGACTTCCGGCATAAAGATAAGTCATACCTTCGGCGGGATATATATCAAGTCTCTGCAGAACCGGTGAGAGATAGTCGTCCGCATAGCGGGGATCGCAGTAGATTTCGTCATAGGTGTATTCTTTCAGTTCCAGTTTTTCCGGCTGTGTGACTGTGATGGCTTCTGTATGGATTGTATGGTCACATCCGGTAAGCAGTATGCTGACAAACAATAATGCGGTAAACAGAATGATGAACTTTTTCATTTTGAATCCTTTCACGTACCCGAAGTGTCTCCAAATACATGCAGGTAATAATCCTCCAGCGTAGGAGCAGCGGTTCTCGC
>JBGVOJ010000525.1:0-3188 GCA_045126415.1 Eubacteriales bacterium
CTCTGTATCTTCCGATCCTGAAAACCGTCAGGAGATTGAGAACTCCTGCCTTCAGCCCAAATTTGCCTGAGTACAGGAATGAAAGGAGCATAGTAGTAAATGAATGGAACACAAGAAATACGCCCTTCCGGATAACACGCAAATCTATACATCCGGATGCGAATTCTATTTCGCCTGCAATCTGAAGCGCCTACGATTATCACTCTTCCCGAGAATGTCGCAGGCCAGACTTGCAAAGAAGCTGGGTGTCACAAGAAATACCTACGCCGGTTATGAATCCGGTAAACGATTGCCTCCTGCCTGGTTCGTCTGCTGTACCGCCGATTTTTTTAAGGTGGCAGTGGATGAGCTGATCGGACAGGAGCTTGAGAAGGAGAAACTAAAGTATGAGAACCTCACACATAGCGATCCGGAAACGGACCCTGAATGAAAAACTGCAAATTACAGATGAGCAGCTCTTTGCCTCCCGTGCGTATGCGGCGTATCTGACTGACCTCGCGGAAGCAGCAACTGGTCGATATAAGCGTCATGTGACGGTGAGAACCTACTGGGATGATTCACCTGAAGGCGACCTTGCATGGACCAATAACAAGACCATTACCATCAATGCAGGCAACTCCGTCACGCAGAGCTTTCCCACAAGAAGGCTCCGGGCGGACAGTCTGGTTGGCATGAACGGTCATGAGATCGGTCATATGCTATTCACCGACTTCACCATGCACAAAGCCTACTGCGAAGCCTTCAAAGCAGGCAGATTTTATCCGAATGAACCCGGATGTGATCTGTATGACGAAGAGGTAGCACTTGAGGAGCTGAAGCAGTTCATTGCGGACAAAGACGATACTGCAATTCATGCCGTATTGTCCGCGTCACTGAACCTCGACAACATTCTGGAGGATATCTACATCGAGGCCAGGATGTGCGATGCTTTTCCGGGCACCTTCCGCAGCGGAATTCTCCTCAACAGTATCCGCATGATGGAGCTGGTGAAACCTCTTGCCGAACAGGTTGCGAACGATTATTTGGGATTTTCCATCATGTGTAATCTGATCCTGCAATACTGCCGCAGCGGTGACATCAACAACCTGACGGAATACCGGGGAGAATACCTTGACAAGCTCATTGAGTGCATACCCGTGCTCGACAACGCCATCTATGATGACGACAGCCGCGTGCGGTATGATGCTTCCAATGTGCTTGTACTGAAGCTTTGGAAGTATGTCAAGGAGCTGATTGAGAAACACCGTGAGCAGAAAAAGAATGCTGCGGACGATGATGAAGCAGCCAACGCTCTTGCGGATCTTCTCGGATCCCAGATTGCAGGCGGCGGAATGCTTCCCCAGGGAAACGGAAAGCCGGTCAAAGGTAAGTTTAAGCATGATCCAAATGCTATGGATGAAGCCAAAGATACCGTACAGCAGGTGCTTGCCCAGGATTGTGGACGCATCGAGCTTGAGAAGACCGACAGCATTGATGAAGGCAGTAACCCCGGTGTGACACACAACAACGATTATACCGGCGCAGGCTACACTTCTTCCGAGGAAGATATGAACCGTATCTTGAATGCAGTTGCCGAGGAACAGGCGATGCTTCAATATGAAGACGAGCTGACCGAGGAACTGCAGGCAGAAGCGGATCGTATCAACTACGGCAATGCTCATAAAGGCACCCACGTTACCATTAACCGTATGCGTGATCCCGATATGCGATTGGCGGACAGCTATATGAAGGTGTCACCACCTCTTTTGCTGCTTTCCAAACGTGTGCAGTCCAAGCTGACAGATCTTCTGAAGGATAAGCGTGACGGCGGCAAGCAGACGAATCTTCTCATGGGCAGGCGGATCAATCCCCGTGCTTTTGCTCAGCATGACGGCAAGTATTTCTACAACAACCGTCTTCCCGAAGAAAAGATGAATCTGGCTGTCGCACTGCTGGTGGACGAATCAGGTTCGATGTCCGGTTCTGACAGAATTACATACGCCCGTGCTGCGAGCATCGTGATGTATGATTTCTGCCGCAAACTGGATATTCCCGTGATCGTCTATGGGCACACCTCCTACGGCGAGGATGTTGATATGTTCGCTTATGCGGAATTTGACGCCATCGACAACAAGGACGCTTACCGTATGATGGATATGTCGGCACGCTCGGGAAACCGCGACGGTGCAGCTCTGCGGTATGTGGCAGAACGGCTGATGACTCGGAATGAGGAGACAAAGCTCCTTATTCTGATCTCGGACGGACAGCCTGCATCCAGTGGTTACTACGGTACCGAAGCAGAAGCTGATCTGCGCGGCATCAAGCGTGAATACACGAACAAAGGTGTTACCATGTTCTCGGCGGCAATTGGAGACGATAAGGAAAATATCGAGCGAATCTATCAGGATGGATTCCTGGATATTACCGATCTGCAGCTGCTGCCTATGAACCTGACACGGTTGATTTCAAGGTATATCAAATTATAAGAAAGGGTGAAAAACACATGAATGACAATGGCTAGATCTCAAGACAGATCTCTGTCTACAAGACTGATAAGAAACTGGTGGAACTGATCGATAAGCTCAATCCCGCGCCTCTGGAGCTGTATGCGCACATCCACGCACGTGGAGACGATGCCGGTGACAACCGCCGCGTGTATTCAAATATCGGTATTATCCTGCAGGACTACTCTGCAGGAACCGGTCAGAATACCCGGCGTGCCACAGCGAATCTTCTCCCCAGCGAAGCGGCATACATTTTCAACCAGGTGCGGCTGAATGTGGTTCAGTTTGATTTCCATACGGATAAGATCTTCGGTACTCCAGATGCCACTACGGGACGCTCGCAGGTGACCAAGCTTGCCATCAAGCGTGCCAATGTCGGCTCCGACGGTAAGCCCCGGAAATATCCCTGGTACATTGAGATTGATAACGGTACGGGAATTCCACAGAAAACACAGATCGGCGGAACCTATTGCCAGGCGAATTCGTTTCAGTCTGTCACCAAGGTGTTTGCCAATCTGAGTGATCTGGATTTCTTCAAGCTGTTCTCCGATGCAGATAAGTATATCACGGCATGGGAGCTTGCCCACGCGCCTGCTTTGATCCGCAATGCACGGAAAGTGATCGAAGAAAACAGCCAGAACAATCAGCAGTAAGAACATATGTGAAGCAAGGAACTCGGTATTCGTACCGGGTTCCTTGTCTTCT
>JBGVOJ010000526.1:0-1976 GCA_045126415.1 Eubacteriales bacterium
GTCCCGGACAGATACAGCACCCCGCCGTGTTTTACGTAGTTCAGCAAATACGCACGGTTTTTGTCGGAGATTACCGCGATCTGCGGTGCGAAGACCAACTTATACTGTCTCATATAGCCGGTCAGCGGATTGGCGACGATCCCCACGGGAACATTTTCTTCAATCAATGTGCGCGTCAGGGCAATCGAACAGGTCTTATTATTAAAAGGAAGCCAACGGCTGTTGAACCGTCCGGAGGTGGAGTAATACACCCCGACGTCCCGCACCATATCGCCGCGGAAATACGGCTCATACGGCATCTGCCGCTCGAACACCTTCCCTACTCTGTCATACACCCGGCTGTCGAGCGTACCGACCGGATCAATTGCGTCGATGATGAACGAAGCACCGTGGTGCGCCGCCGTCAGCAGAACTTCCACCGCCAGATGCTCCTCGGATTTGGAGATCGTGTGGACGGACAGCGAACGGTCACAGCGGCAGGTCATGTATTCAAACGGCGGATTTTTGGTCACGCCATAGTAATATTTCGCCGTGAAGGAATGGTTGTACAGGTCGCCGTACAGATCCCCGCCGGTGTAGTCGCACTGATCGTTGACCAGCTCCGTCGAACAGCACAGGGAATCCCCCGATGCCACCGCGTTGGCGTAATTGTGCTCGACCGTCACGCCGGGGATGAGCCGCTTGGTTTCCTCCGTCACGATCCGCGCGAAGTCCCCCATCCACTGTTCACGCAGCTTTTGGAATTCCAGCCACAGCGGATCGTTCCAGTTCAGCGCGGGAAGATGTCCGTCCGGCAGCTCGCTGCGACCGGTTTCGCACAGATACCGCGCACGGCAGTGTTCGCACTGACAGATGCCCGGCCAGAACGTCATGTCGTAGAACATCCCGTCGAGAGTGAAGTAGTCCGCCATTTCGGCAATCTGAGCCTTCACAAACGCGACGTATTCCGGATTGTTCGGGCAGCACAGACCGTAGCGTCCGCCGCGCTGATGGTTCGACAGTCCGTCCTCCCCGTAAATCCGCCATTCAGGATGCCGGTCTTCCTCGACGGTGTTGTAAATCAGGCTGTAGTATCCTACGACGTACATTCCTTCAGCGTGGCATAAATCGACAAGCTGCCGCATGGGGTCTTCGCGTCCGTTCAGTGCAGCGTGCATATGTCCGATTTTCGTCGGCCAGTAGCAGTGCCCGACATGGGACTGCAGATAGAGCATGGGCGCCTGAATGTGCGCTTTTTTCAGATTGGCAACGTATTCCTTCGGGTCAAAGCGGGACAGGAATTCCGGATTCCAGTCCTCGATGTGCATATCCACCAGATTCCGGCGGTATGCTTTGGTAAACCAATGTTTGTCTGCCATTTGGGTTTCCTCCGTGGTGTGAGTCCGATTTTTACAACAATCTCTTAATTTCATTCTTATGCCTTCGCTAAGGTCCACCGATACGCAGTGATACGGCCGTTGAAATCGGCTATATACAACAGATCTCCGTGACGGAGAGGCGAAGCAAACAGCGGTGCTCCTGCATGGAAAGCATGGATCTCTTCTGCGGAATCGGTATCAAAAATGTGCAGGTATCCGTCTGCCGCGGAGAAAATCAATGCGTTTCCTTCCAGAATCGGCAGACCATGCGCCTGACAGGAACCGGTTTCCGCATAGGGTGCGGCAGACACAAGGGACGGCAGACATGGATACACGGCGGTCTGCTGCAGTTTTACGGCATCATACCGTACCACACCGCTGTCGACTGTACAAAGATACAGATTGTCCCCATCACGCAGAGGGACACCGGATGTATTGAAACTGTGTACCGGCGTGAAGGGATGATTGAAAACGGTGATCCCCGTATCTCCTTCCAGACAGGCCAGACTGTTTCCGGTTGCGGCGTACAGCAGATTTCCCCATACACCGGTGGTGGAAGAACGATACCGGACATTCCGGTTCTCCCAGCGTTTTTTGCCTGTACGCAGATCCAGTGCA
>JBGVOJ010000527.1:0-2272 GCA_045126415.1 Eubacteriales bacterium
GCAAAGAGTTCCGGCATATCGTTGACGTATGTATGGCTGTTGCCGATAAACAGTACCTTCATAGATTCACACTCCTGCTATATAAAAATATTGCATATCAAATCGTACATATGCAAAATTAATTAAAAATATTGTAGCAAAGGATTCCTCAAAGTTCAACACACATTATGCACACAATCGTCGGACTTTTGATGGGTGTTTTTTGTGTATTTTGGCGAATCAAAGAAAAACAATTGAATTCGTAAAGGATAAAAACAGTGTCTGTGTAACCACTGAGCCAACTGAAAAATTCTCTCCATATAAAAAGGAGCCAACATTATGAACACAAAATACGCAAACTGTGAATTTCTCTCCACCAACAGCAATCGTGCCATGACGTGGGTACATCCCCTCCCCGACGGTCGCCTGTTCACCATCGCGTCCATGGAAAAATCCCATGTCCATCACAACACCCTCCCCCACGAACAGTTCCTGTTCGGCAGAATCTCCGAGGATGGTGGACGCACATGGGGCAATCCCTTCTATCTGTACACATGGCCGGAAAAGCAGGCCGCCATGCTGTACGCGGGTTCCATGATCGACAGCTGCGGACATCTTCATGTCTTTGCGCTCCGTATCCGTCATCTGGACGTCGGCAAGAACATCCTTGACGGCGGGATTGGCTACGTCCGCTTTGATTCCTGCATGGGCGAAAATCCCGTGTACAGCGAGATCCCCTGTCTCGACCGCTATACCGGTTCGCTCAACAACTGTCTGGAAACCTCCAACGGACGGCTCGTGATCCCGTTCTCCACCATTGCCGGACATGAGGACAGCAAGTTTGTCTCCAGCGTGATCTATTCCGACAACTACGGGCTTACATGGGCGGCGTCCAACGATGTTACGGTGGTCAGCGACGAGGAAAACGTCGAATCCGGCGCGGTGGAACCGATCGTCATGGAAATGGAGGAAAACATCCTTCTTATGCTGATCCGGACGGTACTCGGTACCTTCTGGTATTCCGTCTCCTACGACAACGGGCAGACATGGAACCGCGCAAAGCCGACGAAGATCACCTTGTCCAACGCTCCCGGATCGTTCACACGGATGCCGGACGGCAAAATTTTACTCACGTGGAACAACGTGATGGGACATCCCATGCAGGGCATCCGCTACAGCTTTGCCAGACAGTGTCTGCACGGCGCGGTGTCCGACGACAATCTGAAAACGCTGCAGGGTGCGCGGATTCTGCTGAAAAAAACGCCGGAGGACACCAACATTCTGCACAACGCCTATCCCTACACAACAATGGCGAACGACAGGGAAGTGTACCTGCGCACCTTTGAGGTGGAAGGCAAAGGCGGCTCCCGCTGGCAGATGGAGCAGTCGTATCTGACGAAGCTCGATCCCGCTGTTTTTCTGGAAACGGAAGTCACCGACAACTGGAAGGAATGGGTCTGCGACATTCCGGTCGGCGAAAACGGCGTGACCATCCGGCCCACCGTGGACAACGCCGCGTATGCCATTACCAGTTTTCCGTACGGGGTATCGGGAAACATCCGCATGACTGTGGAGGGTGAACTGCCGGAGAACTGCCGCATCCTGCTGTCCGACTGCTATCTTGACAGGCTGAATTTCATGGTTCATTCCCGCTCGAATCAGTATGACGACAGCATTCATACGCTGTACCATACACTCAAACCGTCGGAAACCGGTATGTGGGAGATCGAATGGAAGGACGGCACGATCACGCTGACCGTTAACGGGAAGACAGAACAGACCATCCCGATGACCGCCTCCGCGGGACTGAATCACATTGCGGTTCTGTTCACCGACGCGGGCGAACTGCGGATCACTCATTTTGAAGCAAAAGCCGATGAAAACCGCTGGGAAACCGGAATTGTATACTGAAAAAACAAAAGCGGGTCTGGAAAAAAACGACAGGCCCGCAACAATTTTATTATACCACAAATTCTCCGATGCTGTAAAGACTTATTGACTGAAAGTTGAAATTTCTGCGTACTGCACAGAAAAATGTTGTGATCTTTTGCTAAATTACCGATTGCATTTCCGAAAATCCTGTGCTATAATGTAATCACAAAAGAAAGAGAGGAACACTCCGATGTACGAATAAAGTACAGGACTTACATAAACAAAACAAGTCCGGTGAAACGAAAAGCGTCCCCTGTAAGTTGATAAAACAGCGGACAGTCAGCAGAAAGAGAGGATTACAAAAGATGTTAGATACCAAGATAAATAAGTGACCCTTGATCGTGTTTGTGAAGAAAGATGC
>JBGVOJ010000528.1:0-2358 GCA_045126415.1 Eubacteriales bacterium
AAGATGCACACCTGCGGCAACGACTACATCTATTTCAACTGCATCGACCGTCCCATCGAAAATCCGGAAGGACTGTCCATCCGGTTTGCCGACCGTCACTATGGCATCGGCGACGACGGCACCATCACGATCCTTCCGCCGGACGCACCCGGCATGTCCGGCACCGCCGACGCGGCAATGCGCATGTTCAACCGCGACGGCAGCGAGGCGAAAATGTGCGGCAACGCCATCGGCTGCGTGGCAAAATACCTCTATGAAAACGGCATTGTCCCGAAACGCGATATGCAGATCGAGACCCTCTCCGGCATCAAAAAAGCCCGTCTTGTCACCCGGAACGGATGCGTCATCAATGCCAAGATCAGCATGGGGCAGCCGGAATTTGCACCGGAAGCGATTCCCGTCAATCTGAAATCCCGCACCAACCGTATCATCGGTGAACGTGCGGAACTCGCGGGCGACATCTACAAAATCACCTGCGTCTCCATGGGTAACCCGCACTGCGTCATTTTCGCGCACGAAACGATGGAATTCCCGAACATAATCGCAGATCTCGAATCCTGCGGCTACGCCATTGAACACGACCCTCTCTTTCCGGAACGTACGAATGTCGAATTCGTGCAGGTCATCGACGATCATACCCTCGTCGCCCATATCTGGGAACGCGGCTCCGGCGAAACCTACGCCTGCGGTACCGGCGCGTGTGCGGCGGCGGTTGCGGCGGTGGAAAACGGCTTCTGCAGACCCGGCGACATCACCGTCTACCTCAAAGGCGGCAGCCTGACGATCGAATACAGCGGCGGAAATGTGGCAATGACCGGCGAAACCTGTGAAATTTACCGAGGAACTGTGAAAATTTAGGAAAATTTTGTAGAAAGTGTTGCTCTTTAAATTTTAAATTTTCTTGACAAAAACGCAAAAAATGTTTATAATAGAATTTACGCGACTTTAACTTTATCGAAAAATTAACATATTTTACAGTGAGGTCAACCATGAAGAAAACACTTTCCGTTCTCCTGATTCTGGCTGCGCTTCTCCCGACGTTCACCGCATGTGCGGACAACAGCGGGGAAGCGGCAGCAAACAATACTTCTGCGGCACCGACAGCGGATGCAGGTACCTCTTCTTCCGCAAAGGACGAAGAAACCCGTTTTGCAGCCAACATTCCGGAAGGTACCGACTATAACGGCGCATCCTTCACCGTTCTCGCTTACCCGCAGGACGTCGGCATCTGGAGCGACGTTGACTGGAACGCCGAAGAAATGAACGGCGAAGCGATCAACGATGCGGTTTACACCAGAACCATCAATACCGAATCCAAGCTCAACGTCAATGTCAAGGTGGAATACCTGGACGGCTACGGCAATTCCACTGCGATCCAGCAGTCCGTTACCGCGCAGGACAACGCATACCAGCTCGCGACCAACACCCTCATGTCTGTATTCACCATGAGCCAGAGCGGTCTTCTTGCCGAACTCAACGACTATGCTGCACAGGGTTCTCTCGACCTCGGCGCGGAATGGTGGGACCAGAACTGTATCAATGACCTCTCCATCGCTCACAAGAACTACATGCTCACCGGCGACATCGGGACCATGTACAAGAAGTCCATCGGCGCGATCATGTTCAACAAGGCGATCCTGAACGACTACCAGCTTGAAGACCCGTACGCTCTGATGCAGAACGGTCAGTGGACGGTTGACAAGATGGTTGAAATGGGCAGCAAGGTATCCGACGACCTCAACGGTGACGGCGTGATGGATACGAGCGACCGTTACGGTCTCATCTGTTTCTGCGATATGATGGGTCTCGCGTTCATCGGCTGCGACGTTCAGATGGCAACCAAGGATGAAAACGACATTCCTTCCATCACTGTTTACTCCGAAAAGTCCGTATCCGTTGTGGACAAGCTCGCAACCCTGATGTATGACGAAAACATCAGCTGGAGCTGGTCCAAGGCAGGCACCACCGAAGACACCGCGTTCGCAATGTATCAGCAGGACCAGTCCCTCTTCTACTACGGCGAACTCCATGCAGTTGCCACCATGCGTTCCATGGACTCCCCGTTCGGTGTCCTTCCCATGCCGAAGTATGACGAAACCCAGTCCGGCTACTACCACTGTGTAAACCCGAACGTAGCGTCCGTATACTTCATTCCGATCACTAACGTGGATTATGTGATGACCGGTCATATCATGGACACTCTCGGCGCAGAATCCAAGAACGAACTGACCCCCGCTTACTATGATGTAACCCTCATCGGTAAGGTCAGCCGTGACGCGGAATCCGCAGCATCCCTCGACATCATTATCGACACCATCCGCTACGATATCGGTTACCTCTGCGGTATCGGCATCAGCT
>JBGVOJ010000529.1:0-3709 GCA_045126415.1 Eubacteriales bacterium
GCCGCATCCATGCTCATCTGCGAAATGGCGGCATTCTACTCTCCCAAGGGTATGACCCTCATCGACGCGCTCAACTCCCTGTACGAAAAGTACGGATTCTATCTTGAAAATTCCGCGGAAATCTACATGGAAGGTCTCAACGGCAAGGAACAGATCGCCGGTCTGATGAACAAGCTCCGTGCGAACGAACCTGCAGAAATCGCGGGCAGCCGTGTGGTCAACATCCGTGACTATCAGGCGGAAACCTCCAAGAATATGCTCACCGGCGAAGTAACCGGCACGAACCTGCCAAAGTCGAACGTCATGTACTTCAAGGCGGAAAGCGGCAACGTCGTTGTAGCACGTCCGTCCGGTACCGAACCGAAGATCAAGTTCTACATCCTCGCGAACGGCAAGGATGAAACCGAAGCGGCAGCCAACGTCAAGGCATGCACGAACTCGCTGGAAACCATGCTCGGTCTCCCGCAGAATTCGCTGAAGAAATAAATAAAATTTCGTGGGGAAACCTTTTTTTAGGAAAAAGTTTTCCCCACACCCCTTCCCAAAACCTTCAAACATATGACCGAATAAAGAAAGTGCGGATTTTTTGTCCGCACTTTTTCTTATGCTAAGTTTTCACGCAGTTTTGTGAAGATTTTCTTTTCCTCTCTGGAAATTTTGACCTGTGTGAGGCCGAGGACATCGGCGGTCTGCTGCTGGGAATAATCGCGGAAATACCGCAGGAGGATGATTTTTTTCCACAGCGGAGGCAGAGTAGCGATCATTTCGCGCAGAGCGATCTTTTCAAGCATTTTCCCGAGTTCATCGTCGGAAGACGGGATCACGTCTTCCAGTGCAAAATCGTCGTCGCCGATGGCTTCGGACAGGGAACGCACGGGAGAAGCCGAATCCAGCGCAGCAGCCGCTTCTTCCGGCGACACCCCGACCGTCTTCGCGATTTCCTCGAGACGCGGTTCGACTCCGTGTTCGGCGATATACTGTTCGCGGGCATGCATCAGCGCCGCGCCGATGCGTTTCTGGATACGGCTGACCTTGACAATACCGTCGTCACGAAGGAAACGGCGGATTTCGCCGATAATCAGCGGGACGGCGTATGTGGAAAAAGCATTCCCGCGCGTGATATCAAAGCTCCGGATGGCTTTGATCATACCGATCGTTCCGATCTGGACGAGGTCTTCGAATTCCACACCGCGTCCCTTGAAGCGGTGCGCGATACCGTTGACCAGACCGCTGTTCCGCCGCACCAGCTCGTCCTCCGCAGATGCGTCACCGGCGGCATACCGCTCGAGATATATCAGATTTTCATCGTATGTGTTCTGGATCATAAACTGCCTCCATCGGATTTTCCCCGGAGAGCCTGTCTCCGGTATGTATCCGTCAGCCCTTGACGCGCGGGAGCATCGACAGTTTTTTACTCATGATGACGCGGGTTCCCTTTCCGGGGGATGAAACGACGCGGAGGGAATCCATAAAATTCTCGATGATCGTGAAACCCATACCGCTGCGTTCGTTTTCGGGATCGGTCGTGAACAGGGGACGCATAGCTTCCTCCACATCGGAGATCCCGCAGCCCTTGTCTTTGATCTCCGCACGGAAGACGCGGTCATCGGTGATTTTCATCTGGAGCTGCACTTCTCCGAGGGCATCACGGTAGCCGTGGACGATGGCATTGGTAACGGCTTCGGAAACCGCGCATTTGATGTCGGATAACTCATCGTAGGTCGGGTTCAGCTGGGCACAGAACGATGCGGCGGCGGCTCGCGCAAAAGCTTCGTTGGAGGAAACGGATGGAAAGGACAGCCGTACTTCATTGATGACATTTGCTTTCATGAGTTCCCTCCTCAGCACATCCGCTTGTCATGCAGCGGTATATTTTCAATCTTGATGAGCCGTTCCGTCCCCGCAAGGTCGAGAATTTTGCGGATCTGCGGACTCGGATTCGCCACTTTGAAAAGAATCCCCAGTTCCACAGCCCTGGTATACCGTCCGAGGATCAGCCCAAGTCCCGAACTGTCCATAAAATTCACCCGCGACAGATCGAGCACCAGCTCTTCCGGCCGCTGGATGTAGATTTTTGTGTCAATTTTACTCCGCACGTTCCGCGCGTTGTGGTGATCGATATCTCCTTCCAGATAAATCGTCAGACATTTTCCGGAAGTAATGCATTTCAGTGTGTTTTCGTATTCCAGCATTGCAAACATTCCTTGTATTTGTACTTTGTGTTAGTTTATGGCATTATTATACTGCGGGAGGATCAAAAAAACGGTCGAACTTTGCAGGACAACAAAAATTTTATGCGGCGGCGGATTCGTATTGACATCCCCTGTGAAATGTGCTATTATTAAATTCAAGGAACAAATTCACAGGAGACATATACAATGGAAATTTTACGTGGTGCGGCGGTTGTCGGACAGTCCGGCGGCCCGACGGCGGCGATCAACGCGACACTGGCCGGTGTAATTGATGGATATTTTCAGGAAAAGAAAAAAAGCGGTGCGGTAACGGCACTGTACGGCATGAGAAACGGGATCGAAGGCTTCCTTAAGGAACGCCTCTGCAACCTCGGCGAACTGTTTGCCGCCGAAAACGGGGACATTGACGAAGAAAAGAAGCAGCTTCTCATCAATACCCCGGCAGCTGCGCTCGGTTCCTGCCGCAACAAGCTCCCGAAGCCGGCGGACGATCCGGCGTTTTATGAAAATCTGATCGGTATTTTCAAGAAGTACGACATACGCTACTTCTTCTATATCGGCGGCAACGATTCCATGGACACCGTTGCGAAGCTGAGCGAATACCTCAAGACCTCCGATTACGAAATGCACGCGATCGGCATTCCGAAGACGATTGACAACGACCTCATGGGCACCGACCACACGCCCGGCTACGGCTCCGCGGCAAAGTTCATCGCGGCAACCATGCAGGAAATCGTCCGCGACTGCGCGGTTTACACCACCAAGGCAGTCACCATCGTCGAAATCATGGGACGTGACGCCGGCTGGCTCACTGCGGCGGCAGGTCTGCCGAAGTACGGTCCCGATTACGTTTACCTGCCCGAAGTTGCATTCGGTATGGACAAGTTCTTCACCGACGTGGAAGAAGCGTTCACGCGCCATCCGAATGTGGTAATTGCCGTTTCCGAAGGTATTCGTTTTGCGGACGGCCGTTACGTCGGCGAAGGCACGCAGACCGGCGCTGCGGACGCGTTCGGCCACAAGTACCTCTCCGGTACCGGCAAGGCACTCGAAATCGCTGTCAAGGAAAAGTTCGGCTGCAAGGTCCGCTCCGTCGAACTGAACCTGCCCCAGAGATGCGCGGCTCACCTCGCATCCCAGACCGACCTTGACGAATCCGTATACACCGGACGCAGCGGCATCGAAGCGGCGGTATCCGGTCTGACCGGCTCCATGGTTTCGATGGTACGCAGCGAAGGCGAATACGCAATCACCTGTAAGGTGGAACCCATCGCAAAGATTGCCAACGCCGTACGCAGCGTTCCGCGCGACTACATCAACGAAGCAGGCAACAATGTCAACGAAAAATGCCTCGCGTACATCCGTCCGCTGATTCAGGGGGAAGTAAGCCCGAAGTATGTGGATGGACTGCCGGTTCATTTTGTAATTGAATAAAAAAATTTTGTGGGGGAAACTTTTTTGAAAAAAAGTTTCCCCCACCCCCCTTTCAAAAAACGTTTATGCAAAGGAGAATCCCA
>JBGVOJ010000530.1:0-3246 GCA_045126415.1 Eubacteriales bacterium
CTTGTCGATGCCGATGATGTAGTCGGAAATAAAGAACGACAGCGCGCCGAGAGCCGCCAGTGAACGCCAGCTGCGGATCGACCACGAATACGAGAAAATCGTCGCACACGCAAGTCCGATGATGCACATATACGACAAACAAAGGACATACATGGCAATACTTGCGTTCTTGTCGCGCAGGGACAGCACCGTCACAATCATCCCCGCGAGGAGAATTACGCCGACCGCCATCCAGAAACCGGGATTGATGTACTTGAAGCCGTGTTCGCGGATCAGCGAGAGAAAACCGCCCGTGTACAGGAAATGCGCGATGATAAAGAATCCCGCACCCACAAAAAAATACGGAACGGGCATCTTATCTCCGATCCCGCGGAAATTCATCAGTACAATGTCCCCGATACTCGACATCAGCATCGCCGCAAAACACCACCAGCGATCCTTTGTATGGAAACACAAAGCCAGCACCAGTGCCAGCGCGGACATCAGAATTGTCAGCACAAACGATCCGGGCAACCCGAACCACCGAAAAAAGTTATTCATAAATTCTCTCTTTTTCCAATTCAAAAAGGGTTTTGAAAGGGGTGTTCGGCTCCGACTTGCGGAGCAAGTCGGGGAAACCTTTTTCCCCAAAAAAGGTTTCCCCGAGAAATCCTATTCTCTTATCTCATTTCTTCGTCGGCCTGCTTGAGCTTTTCGATGATGGTGAGCTGCTGAGGACATACGCCTTCGCAGGCACCGCATTCGATGCACTTGTCTGCGGCGTGTTCTTCCGCGATAACCTTCTTGTAGCGGCCGTTCTCCTTCAGCTTGGAGCCGTAGAGGTTCAGGTCGTTCCAGATCGAGAAAATGCGCGGGATGTCAACGTCGTTCGGGCACGGCATGCAGTAACGGCAGCCCGTACAGCCGATCTTGGTACGGCTGTTGTACGCGTCGCGTACCTTCGCGATGAGTTCTTCTTCCTCTGCGGTCATGCAGCCGACTTCGCAGCGGTCGAAAATCGCGAGGTTGTCTTCGCACTGTTCCATGTTGGTCACGCCGGAGAGAACCGTCGCAACTTCCGGATGGTTGCATAGCCAGCGGAACGCCCATTCCACGGGAGAACGCTTGATCGGGAATTCATCGTAGAGAGCCTGTACATTGTCCGGAGCCTTCGCCAGCTTGCCGCCGAGAAGACCTTCCATGATAACGACCGGAATGCCCTTTTCACCGGCATACTGCATACCCTTCAGGGTCGCCTGATTGTTTACGTCCATGTAGTTCATCTGGATCTGGCACATATCCCAGTCGTAGGAATCGATGATGTCAATAAAGGTGTCATAACCGTCGTGGAAGGAGAAGCACGCATACTTGATCTTGCCGGCCTCCTTCGCCTTGTCAAGGAATTCGCGGATACCGAGGTCGCGGACCTTTTCCCAGCTTCCCTTGTTCAGCGCGTGAACGAGGTAGAAGTCGATATAATCGGTTTCGAGGTTGGCAAGCTGTTCGCCGAGAAGACGGTCCATGTCTTCTCGGGTATTGCACGCCCACGTCGGCAGCTTGGTCGCAATGTATACCTTTTCACGGTAACCGTCGCGCAGTGCGTGTGCGAGCATCATTTCGTTCTTCTGGTTGGAGTAAACGTACGCGGTGTCCACATAGTTCACGCCGCTGTCGATCGCGTGACGGATCACGGGAGTGGAGATGGATTCATCCACAACATCTGCGCCTTCTTCGTTCTTGATCATCGGGAAACGCATGCAGCCCATACCGAACGCCGATACTTCGATCCCGAGTTTGCCCATCTTTCTGTACTTCATAGTAATCTCCAATCTGTGCATAAAATTCACATATTAACATTTTACCTGTAAAATCACATTTTGTCAAGATATTTTTAAATTTTAAGTCTGTTGATTTAATTTTTGTGGAATCTGCAAAAAGATACGGCAGAAAAACTGTGTTTTCCGCCGTATGGAATCAATTTTCAGCAAACAGATTCTCCAGATATACCGTGTCCACACCGAATGTGATCGCCTTGTACGTGTATTCCCCGATCTCATAGTAAGAATCGGACAGAACATAAATCACCGTGTCGCCGTCCAGTGCATGGAACGTCACCGTGAACAGCGGTTCGTCTGCCGTCACGCTTCCCTTCTTCCGGGTACACTGAACTCCTTCAAACAACATCCGGATGTTGTCCTGCATTTCCGGATCGGTGTACTCGATCGACTCGCCGGTCGCACCGTTCGTGACCGTCACCTTTTCAACGTGCGGATACTGCGTGGAGATATCAATCAGTTCCGGAATCACGTCGTCCAGAAAATAATCCGACGCACATCCCGTGAAAAGAACCGCCGCCAGCACCGCAGTCAGCAGAATTCGAAACTTTCTTCTCATCTTCATCCTCCTTATTTTTATTCTACAAATATTATACAATAGATTTCCTTCCATTGCAATAGAAAAAGCTTAAATTTTCGAAAAATTCTGTTTTCTTTGCGCTTCCTTTATGCTATAATTAATGTAAATATTATTAAAAGGTTTTGGAAAGGGGTTCGTGGAAAACCTTTTCCTTAAAAAGGTTTTCCACGAGAAACTTTATTTCCCATGAAAAAATTTCTCATCATTGACGGAAACAGCATCGTCAACCGCGCGTTTTACGGGATTCGTCCGCTCTCCACAAAGGACGGTCTTCCCACCAACGCCGTGTACGGCCTGCTGACCATCCTGAAAAAACACCTCGATGCGCTTGAACCGGATTACATCGCCTGTGCGTTTGACGTGCATCAGCCAACATTCCGCCACCTCTCCTATGCAGACTACAAGGGCAACCGCAAGGGTATGCCCGACGAACTCAAAGCGCAGATGCCTTACGCCAAGCGCGCCGTCGCAGGACTCGGCTTTCAGGTGATCGAATGTCCCGGCTACGAAGCGGACGACGTGATCGGCACCTCCGCCGCGATGGCACGCGAACACGGCGGGATCGAAACGTACATCCTCACCGGTGACCGTGACTCCCTTCAGCTTATCGACGGGACGACCACGGTCATTCTCGCGAAGACCAAGGAGGACGTACTCTTCACCGAAGAAAAGTTCGCCGAGGAATACGGTATCACCCCTGCGCAGTTCGTCGACGTAAAGGCTCTCATGGGCGACTCGTCGGACAACATTCCCGGTGTTGCCGGGATCGGCGAAAAGACCGCACTCAAGCTGATCCAGACCGCCGGCTCCCTCGACGCTCTCTACGGCGACCGCGAAAACGGCTATTTCAAG
>JBGVOJ010000531.1:0-2846 GCA_045126415.1 Eubacteriales bacterium
TTTCTCGGGGAAAACCTTTTTGAGGAAAAGGTTTTCCCCGAACCCCTTTCCAAAACCTTTTCAGGCAAGGGGAATTCCAAAATCTGATTTGTCTGGAGTATATAAAAATGAAAAATATTCAGCTTTTAAATAAAATCGCAAAGTGCGGTACCGATATTTTTGATAAGGATCTTTATAATGTTGCTGACACCGTGGAAAATCCGGACGCGATTATGGTCCGTTCCGCTGTGATGCACGATATGGAATTCGGCGATAATCTCAAGGCGATTGCCAGAGCCGGTGCCGGTGTAAACAACATTCCGCTTGACAAGTGCGCGGAACAGGGGATCGTGGTATTCAACACTCCCGGTGCAAACGCGAACGGCGTTAAGGAACTCGTTGTCTGCGGTATGCTTCTCGCCTGCCGTGACGTGGTCGGCGGTATTGACTGGGTAAAGTCCGTGAAGGACGATGCAGGAGTCGCAAAGCTCGTTGAAAAGGAAAAGTCCAAGTTTGCCGGTACGGAAGTTGCTGGCAAGACCCTCGGCATCATCGGTCTGGGCGCGATCGGCGGTCCTCTCGCGAATGTAGCGGTTGCCATGGGTATGAATGTTATCGGCTGCGACCCGTATATGTCCGTTGACGCGGCGTGGAAGATTTCCCGTTCCGTCAAGAAGGTGGACACCCGTGAAGATATCTTCGCGCAGGCGGACTTTATCTCCATTCACACTCCGCTCATCGACAATGCGGACCCGAAGATCAACACCAAGTACATGATCAACAAGGACACCATCGCAATGATGAAGGACGGCGTGATTATTCTGAACTTCGCGCGCGACGCTCTGGTCAATGACGATGACATCGAAGAAGCACTGAAGTCCGGCAAGGTCAGACGCTATGTCACCGACTTCCCGAACGCACGCACTGCCGGTATGGACGGCGTCATTGCGATTCCCCACCTCGGTGCATCCACGGAAGAAAGCGAAGACAACTGCGCGGTCATGGCTGCGGAAGAACTGGTCAACTTCCTCGAAACCGGTAATATCAAGAACAGCGTGAACTATCCGTCCGTGGAAATGCCGCATCATGACGGTATCCGTCTTGTGATTCTCCACCGCAATATTCCGAACATGATTTCCCATATTTCCTCCACCCTTGCGGCGCAGAACATCAACATCGAAAACCTCATGAACCGCTCCAAGGGCGATTATGCGGTAACGCTGGTTGACACCATCGCGAACATTACCGACGATATGATTGACACCATCCAGAGCATGGAAGGTATCATCCGTGTCATCAAGATTGGTTAATTTTTCTTTCTTTTCTCTCCTCCTTATAGAAACAACCGGATCCCGTACGGAATCCGGTTGTTTTTTGATTATTTCGTGATCTGTCTTGCTTCGAGATAATAGCGTTTGCTGTCCGCTTCGCCCATGGAGAAGGTCTTGCGCGGAAGTGTGCCGTGCGCTTCAACGTACGGGAACAGTTCGCTCTTGTCCATGCCGTCCATGAGGAAGCCGACACAGTCTCCGTTTTCTGCCAGACGTGCGACGGAATCTTCGCCGTGGATATAATCACATTCCGCTTCGGGATGTGCGGCGAGGTAACGGTCAAGGAAGTTCTGGAGGGTGCCGACGGTGAGGGCATGGTCGGGTTCGGTGAATGTGCGTATGCGCTTCTCTTCCCCGTTCAGAACGGTGACAGTCTGTGCTGCATGTTCGTCGGACGTTTCTGCCGTGGCGGCGAAGAGGGCCGCGAGAACATCCGCGGGATCGCAGTTCTTGAGAATGCGGTAGATCGGATGGAAGACGAGGGAGTCGTCCTCAAGTGCGGTCAGTTCGCAGAGTGCGAACCGTGCGGGATGATTCATGTCGCCGGTTTCGGTCTTGACGTTCTCCCAGTGCGCCTTTGCTGCGGCAAGAGAGTGGTTGCCGTCACCCATCGCATAAACGAGACCCTGATGCGCGGTTTCGTAAGCGGCAATTTCCGCCATGAGGGAATCGAGAGCTTCGCCGGTGATTTCCCAGCCGGTGATATGTCCGCCGTTTCCCATGAGATCGAAATCGTATGCGGTCGGAAGGCAGGATTTTTTTGCGGCAGCGGCACGGATAAAGCGCATATCGTCAACGAGAACGAGGATGTGCGGCAGTTCGATCGCGGCGGACGCACGGACTTTGCAGCGCGGCGGAATCCGGGACAGGATCGTTGCTTCGGTGGCACGGATGGAAGACGCGGAATCTGCGGAATAGTCGTAGGCTTCGAGATCGATCGCACCGACGATGCCGTGACGGATTGTGCCGTCCGGAAGGGTACGTTCGATGTAGATAAGTCCGTTCACTTCGCGCATGGATGACGGATCAAAGGACTGCATATGCGCGGCAATGGCATCGCCGTGAGATTTTTCCAGCGCAGTGCCGAGGTAGGCTTCGGGCAGGATGTAGTCATACGCGGACGGTGCGCCGCCGATGTATGATACGCAGGATTCCCAGTAGGTCATCTCGGACGTATACTGGTCACAGGCGATCACCGCCCAGCGGGACATACGGTCAGCGTCGGCGGAATACGCGGGGAGAAGAATTTCCGCCGGCTGAAAGATGGTATTATATTTATTCATTCTGACGTCACTTTCTGTTTTACGCTGTAGAAGATATGTTTTATTATACCGTTTTCCCCTCGGGATGTCAACCGCATTTTTCGTCCAAAGCGCACGAAGAACGCGGATTTCTTCTCTTTTTCACCACGAAATCGTGCGGTTTGCGGCAATTTATAAAATACGCCGTATTTTTGAATTAATATCCGGTCTATTCTGTAAAAATATCACATTGACAAAAAACTGCCGATTTCATATAATATAATGTGATACATAG
>JBGVOJ010000532.1:0-1264 GCA_045126415.1 Eubacteriales bacterium
TACTCTTCGACTATAACGGCGTCATCAACGACATCACGGTCTTCTTTGGAGCGGATCCGGTCGAATGGCTGAAATCAGATTTCGGCTACATCGTGGTTGTTCTGCTGTTTCTCTGGAAGAATATCGGCTACAACATGATTATGTTCATGTCAGCGCTGTCCGCGATCCCGAAGGGAATTCTCGAAGTGGCAATGCTCGACGGCTGCGGCACTGTACGCCGGTTCTTTACAATCAAGCTCCGCTACCTCTCGTCCACGATTTCGTACGTGACCATCATGTCCCTCATCAACTCTTTCAAAATTTTCCGTGAGGTCTATCTCCTCACCGGGGACTACCCGTACGATACCATGTATACCCTCCAGCATTTTATGAACAATACCTTCAGCAATTACGATTATCAGAAACTCTCCAGCGCGGCCATTGTCCTGTGTGCCGTCATGATCGTGATCATCGGGATTCTGCTGTGGGTGGACAATCACATCGGAAAGGGGATTGAAGAATGACATCCGATATCAGACTCAATGCCGACGCTTTTCCGAAAAAGGAGACAAAGAAGAAAAAGAAAATCCGCTTCCGGCGGGTGCTCTTCCTCTTTTTCGCCCTGCTGATTCTCGTAACCTTTGCGTTTCTGTTCCTGTTCCCGACGGTGTTCACGATCACAAACTCGTTCATGTCGACAACGGAGATTTCCGCCAACTACGGGAAAATCTTCACAGGGCTTGGAATTTCGGGAGACGGCGGACGCGTCTTCATCGCGGACAAAGTGAACCTGCAGCTCATTCCTGACCGCGTGAGCTTCTCGCAGTACGCGACAGTGCTTCTGAAAAGCCCGGAATACCTGCTGAAATTCTGGAATTCTGTAATCTACGTTCTGCCCATCGTGATTTTTCAGCTTGTTGTGGCAGCCGGCGCATCCTACTGTTTCGCCAGAGTGGAAACGAAATTCCGCAGCATCGTATTTTTTATGTACATCATCCTCATGCTGATGCCGTATCAGGTCACGCTTGTCCCGAACTACATCGTCATGGACAAGCTGAGCCTGATGAATACCCGCTGGGCGATCATCCTGCCCGGGATTTTCTCCCCGTTCTCGGTGTTCATTCTGACAAAATTCATGCGGCGTATTCCGACAGCGGTCGTCGAGGCGGCCAAGTTGGACGGCGCGAGCGAATGGCAGATTTTCTCTCTCATCTATATGCCGCTCTGCCGCAGTACGCTGTATTCCGTCGCGATTCTCGTGTTTATCGACTACTGGAATATGGTC
>JBGVOJ010000533.1:0-2354 GCA_045126415.1 Eubacteriales bacterium
TACCGCGGCGGAACTATGCGAACGGCATTTTGACTCCCTCGCGGTCATGTACATCGAGCATCCGGATGCAGTCTGCCGCCACCGCCACGGAATCCCGGACGAGGAATTCATCCGCGGCAATGTTCCCATGACAAAATCCGAGGTGCGGACGATTTCCATGGCGAAGCTGGATCTTCCCACGAATGCCGTTGTGTACGACATCGGTGCCGGTACCGGTTCGGTTTCCATCGAATGTGCTTGGGCGGCGTATAACGGACAGGTCTACGCCATCGAAAAGGAAGCGGATGCGGCGGAGCTGATCCGGCAGAATAAAGTGAAATTCCGCACGGACAATTTGTACGTCATAGAAGGAACCGCACCAGATGCTCTCACTGATCTGCCCGTACCGACCCACGTTTTTATCGGAGGAAGCTCCGGAAATCTGCGGGAGATTCTCGCGGTACTTCTCGAAAAGAATTCCGACGTGCGGATCGTGCTGAACGCTGTCACGGTCGAAACCCAGATAGAAGCGGCGGAATGTGCAAAAGAATTCGGTTTCAGGGAATACGAAACCGTATCGGTGAACATCGCCCGTTCCCGTAAGGTCGGACGGTATCACATGATGACCGCGCAGAATCCCGTGTCGGTCATCACCCTGCAGGGAGGTGTGTCTCATGCGTGACTGGATTTTTCTCCAGACCGCGGCATTGATCGTCGGATTTATCATCGACTGCTTCGTGGGCGATCCGTACTGCATCCCTCATCCGGTCATCGGCATCGGAAAGTGGATTTCCTTCTTTGACAAAAAACTACGCCGCGGCAATTCCAATCCGAAGGATGTCTCACGCGGGGTACTCACCGTAGTGCTTGTTGCTCTGATTTCCACTCTCGTTCCCGCGCTCGTTCTGCTTCTGGCATGGCTGATTCATCCGATTGCGTATTTCGTTATCAACAGCATTATGTGCTGGCAGATTCTCGCGGCACGTCAGCTGCTGAAGGAAGGGCAGAAGGTACAGCGTGCGCTTGAAGAAGACGATACGGAAGGGGCAAGATACGCTGTTTCCATGATCGTCGGACGGGACACGGAGGTGCTGGATGAAGACGGCATTGCCCGTGCGGCGGTGGAAACCGTGGCGGAAAATGCTTCCGACGGCGTGATTGCCCCCCTCTGCTGGATGATTCTGTTCGGCGCTGTCGGCGGATTTTTCTACAAATCCATCAATACCATGGACTCCATGCTGGGCTACAAAAACGAGGAATATCTGTACTTCGGTCGTGCCGCCGCAAAGACGGACGATTTTGTCAACTACATCCCCGCACGGATATCCGGCATTCTGATGGTTATTGCCGCGCCGTTTGTCGGACTTAATGCGAAAAATGCATGGAACATCTTCCGGCGTGACCGGTACAAACACGCCAGTCCCAATTCCGCGCAGACCGAATCCGCCTGTGCCGGTGCGCTCGGTCTGCGGCTTGCGGGAGATGCGGTGTACGGCGGCGTGGTGCATAAGAAGGAGTACATCGGTGATCCTCTGCGTGAGATTGAACCGAAGGATATCACCCGCGCCGGACAGCTGATGTACGCGGCATCGGTGATGATGCTTGTCGTCGGTGTGATTCTGAGAAGTGTGGTGATCCTGTGCTTATAAACAAAAAAAGTCCCCACGGCGGGGATATCTACACAAATTCTGTCCGACTGGATTTTTCCGCCAACATCAATCCCGCCGGTATGCCCGATGCGGTGAAGCAGGCTCTGCATCATGCGGTGGAAAACTGCGGGAATTATCCCGACCCGTACTGCACGGAGCTTCGGCGGAAAATTGCGGAACACGAACAGATACCGGAAGACCGTATTCTCTGCGGAAACGGCGCGGCGGAACTGATTTACGCCTATGCGTTCTCTTTGCCGAAAGAGAAGCCTGCGCTGATCGTCTCGCCTACGTTCTGCGAGTACGAACAGGCACTTTCCGCAGCCGGTATCAGAGTAGACCATTACATAATGAAAGAAACCGACGGATTCCGACTCACGGAAGATTTTATGCAGACGGATTTTGGAGAATACAATGCGGTTTTCCTCTGTTCGCCGAACAATCCCACCGGAATCACCGTGGAACCGTCAATTCTTCACGCCATTGCGGAAACCGGTGTGCGGCTGTTCTGCGATTTCTGTTTCCTTGATCTGACCGAAACGCCGGAAAAATACGGGATTTCCGCACTTCTTGAAACTCATCCGAATCTCACGATCCTGCGGGCGTTTACGAAAAGTTATGCCATGGCAGGTGTGCGGCTCGGCTATGCGATGAGCGGGAATACGGAATGTCTTGCGGCGATGTCAGCGAAAACACAGTGCTGGAACGTATCTGCGCTTGCACAGG
>JBGVOJ010000534.1:0-12894 GCA_045126415.1 Eubacteriales bacterium
AGTCTCATGCGGCCTCTGATTTCCGTCTCCACTACTTCTGATAATTTGGATTGCTCCATTTTGTCGGCTGGGACAGTCTATATGGCTACGCACAAACCCATCCAAATCCCCCTAAAAAAGAAAAAATCCGCACAGCACCAACTCACTGTAACAGATTAAAAGGTTTTGAAGGGAGTTTGAGGGGAACTTTTTTAAAAAGTTCCCCTCAAGAGAAAACGATATTTGATAAGCCTTACTGACCGAGAACAGCAGCGCCGATGATGCCGGCGTCGTTGCCGAGCTTGGCGATCATGATCTGGGTCTGGGGAGTACCTTCGCGGGAGTAGGTTTCGGACCATACTTTTTCGAGAAGGGGCTTCATGAGGTTGTCACCTTCGTTGCAGACGCCGCCGCCGATGGAGAGGACGTTGGGCTGGAAGATGTTGATGATGTTGACGATACCGGTAGCGAGGTAGCTGATGTATTCGTCAACGACTTCTGCGCCGAGAGCGTCGCCGGCCTTCTGGGCGTTGAACGCGGTGCGTGCGGAAACCTTGTCGAGGTCGCCGCCGATCATTTCTTCCATAGCGGTAGCGCGGCCGGATTCACGGGCAGCGATGATCGCGTCCTTGGTCATGTTAACGAGACCGGTTGCGGAGGAGTAAGCTTCCCAGCAGCCCTTTCTGCCGCAGGAGCACTGACGGCCGTCCTTTTCGATAACGATGTGGCCGAGTTCCGCGCCTGCGAAGTTGAAGCCGGAGTAAACCTTGCCGTTAATGACGATACCGCCGCCGAGACCGGTACCGAGGGTGATCATAACGGAAAACGGAGCGCCCTTTGCAACGCCTGCCATAGCTTCCGCCTTGGCTGCTGCGTTTGCGTCATTTTCGATGTAGACCGGCTTACCGTCGAGAAGAGCGGAAAGCTTGTCTGCGAGGGGGTACTGCAGGAAGGGGATGTTGTTTGCGTATTCAACAACGCCGGTTTCGTTATTTGCGGTACCGGGAGTTGCAACGCCTGCAGAAGCAACGTCGTCGAGGGTGAGTCCCATTTCTTCGAGGAGCTTACGGGAGAGAGCGGCCATATCCGCAACGATCGCGTCCGCGCCGCGTTCGGGCTTGGTGGGGGTACTGCCCTTCTTTACGATTTCGAATTCTTCGTTCACGATACCGATCGCGATGTTGGTACCGCCGAGGTCTACGCCAATGTAATACATAGTGGATCCTGCCTTTACAGAAATTTCGTTTTTTCGGCGTTTTCCGCCGTTTTGTTTATACTATTATATATGAAAAGAGGTATTTTTGTCAACAGTGGCGGAGGAATTTCAAAATTTTTTTATGAAAGGAAGAAAAATGACCGTTCCGGTCATTTTTGAAGGTAGAAAACCGCCGGAAGGCGGTTTTCTAAATTAATGCCCCTGCGCGGGGCGGCGCCAAAGAGGCTCTGTCGAGAGCCTCTCTGGACTCTCGGCGACCAAGGGGGTTCCCCCTTGGATTCTCCTGCGTTCGGGGGACTCGGCCTCAAGGCCTCAGACATACAGCGGTTTGCACGCGGCAGATCGTTCGGAAGGGAGGATACCGCTACCCTTTCGCCCGCGGTTAGCCCAATAAAAAACGAACGATTTTCGATTACTATATCTATGAACTATCGGATAGTTGTTCTGTATTTGATAAAACCAAACGTGCAATTTATAGGGCGGGGTGATTCACAAGAGGGCTTCGCCGGAGACACGAAGTGTCTCCACAAGTCCTCTTGTGCGCCCGCCGCGTAGGCGATAAAATTGAAAAATGCCCATCGGGCGTTTTTCTTCCTTTTATAAACTGTATCTTGCACTTTTTCTCATTTTGTTGTAAAATAAATATATTATAATAAAAAGGAAGTGTTTTTCGTGATCTACGCCGATTACGCCGCGACAACGCCGCTGTCGGATCGGGTGTACGATACCCTCTGCCGAACCTCAAGGGAGGTCTTCGGCAATCCCTCCTCCGCACATTCGTGCGGACGTGCCGCCGCCGTCGTCGTCGACCGCGCGAGGGAACAGACTGCCGCACTCCTCGGATGCGATCCCGATGAGATCATCTTTACTTCCGGGGGGACCGAGGCGGACAACCATGCTATCCGTTTCGCCGCCGGGAAACCGATCCTGACTTCCGCGATCGAACATCCCGCGGTGCTGAATGCCGCACAGATGACTGCGTCCCATGTCCACAGGATCGAACCGTCTCCGGACGGATGCGTCTCAGCGGACGGAATCGCAGCGATCCTGCGCAGATGTCCCGACATTGCCCTTGTTTCCCTGATGTACGCCAACAACGAAACCGGCGTTGTCCAGCCCGTGCGTGAAGCTGCCGCTGCTGCTCATGCCGCCGGCGCACTCTTTCATTGCGACGCCGTTCAGGGCATCGGACATGTTATTCCTCCGGTGCGGGAACTGGGATGTGACCTTCTGGCCGTCTCGGGGCATAAGTTCCATGCCCCCAAAGGAATCGGTGCGCTCTACATAAATAAGAGATTTGCCGGAAAGATTCCCGCCTTTCATTACGGCGGAGGGCAGGAACGTGGGGTCCGCAGCGGGACGCTGCCCGTCCCCCTCATCGCCGCGTTCGGGGAAGCCTGTGCGGAAGCGGCGGAAGTTATGTATGAGGAAGACCGGCGCATCCGTGTTCTGCGTGACGCGCTGGCAGAGGAGCTTCTCACGATTCCCGACAGTATGCGGATCGGAGCGGGGGAAACCCTGCCCGGGATCCTCAATATCGCTTTCGACGGAACCTACGGCGAGAATCTCATGCTGCTCTGTGACCTGCGCGGGGTCTGCCTTTCCACCGGTTCCGCCTGCCATGCCGGGGATGACACCCCCTCCCATGTCCTGACGGCAATGCGGGTTCCCGAACGGTTCCGCTCCTCTGCCATCCGTATTTCCATCGGACGCTATACCACCGAAGCGGATGTCTGCCGCATCGCTGAGACGGTGCGTGCCTGTGTCTCACTGGCACGGGGATAAGCCGTTTTTTACCTGTCAAACCGGTGGTTATATGCGGCTTTGGCACGATTTGCTGGGAAATTGCCGTTTTTGGGACCGAAAATCCTAATTTTCTGAAAATTTGTGCATTGTGCTTATGTGTAGAAAAACATCGATGTTTTTTGTGGGACTTGCATAAAAACCGATGTTCGCCCGTCACTCGGACGTCACTCTCCTCTTGTTTCCATTACATGTGTAACGGTAAATTAAAATTACCGCATCACGGTTTATTCATATTCGTGACAATATAATTATAAATTATAAACCTGATATTGCATATAACTTTCAAAATATATCAATATAGAGTAAATTAAATTTACTTGTGATAGACGGGTGAAGTGTTAAAAACAGGAGGAGCAGGTTTCCACAGGGAAATCCAAAGTTTTTCCACAGGAACTGTTGGAAAAGTTGACTTTTTTCGCCGGAAGAATATTCCCGTGCGCTCTGACGTCGTGCTTGACATTTTTGTGCGCTTATGATATTATAATGTCATATAAATATCGGGATTCGTGTATATTTTACGCTTCCCGGGAGATTTTTGCGGGGGGAAATGACCCCGCGGTCTCCGTATATATGTTTTTTTGACTCTTTGACGCACTTCGCAATCCATTGTGACTGTGCGTCTAAAGCTGTCATGAGGACATAAAATTCCCCGAATCGGGTGGAGCCTGCCCGCCGTCGGTCAGCGGTCGGTCCGGCTCAAAAATTAGCAGGAGGAAGGTTATATGAGAAAAACCACATGCAAAAAGCTGACGTGCCTCGCGCTGTCGCTTCTTATGTGCTCCAGTACGTTTCCGTCGCTGATATCGGCGGCTGATACCACTGAAAAGACTGAGAAGACGGCACTTCAGGAAATCAGCGAATCCTTCAAATTCATCTCCTACGCTGAGTATAAGGAAAAATACGCAGACGTGGCGAGAGGTACCAGCACGGTAACAATCTCTGCTGTCGACTACAAGGCTGACGATACCGACGCAGCTGTTGAAGTCGTATCCGACTATCAGGGCAAAAGCGGAAAGGCCCTGATGATCCCCGACGCAGGCAAGGTTACCTGGGAATTTGAAGTTCCCAAGGAAGGTATGTACGCGGTAGCGATCGACTACTGCTCCGTTTCCGATAAGACCAACTCGATCGAACGTACTCTCTACATAAACGGCGCGGTGCCGTGTTCCGAAGCAAGATACCTTCTCATGAAGAAGACCTGGCGGAACAACTACACCGAAAACGCTGAAACCGGCGAACTTCGCTTCGAACTCGACGGCAACGGCAACGAACTTCGTCCGACTTCCTATGTAGATCACGAATGGAAGACCTACGAGTTCATCGACTCCAACACCTACTACGCAAACCCCTTCGAGTTCTACTTTGAAAAGGGCACCAACACCCTGTCTCTCGAAGCAGTCCGCGAAGATATGGTTGTCAGCGAGATCCGCATTTATCCGTACGAAGACAACATCTCCTACGAAGAATATGTGAGCGGCAAGTCCGAAGCTTCGGCTGACCCGATCCACATTCACGCGGAAACTCCCTCGGCTACATCCGACTACACTGTATATCCGATTTATGACCGTAAATCTCCTATCACAGAACCCCAGGATGCAGCAAAGATCATGCTCAACACGATCGGCAGTGAAAAATGGGTAACTCCCGGTCAGTGGGTTGAATACGAATTCGAAGTAGCTACCGCAGGCCTCTACGAAATCGTGTTCCGTTACAGACAGAACGAACTTCCCGGTATGTACACCTCCAGAAAGATCTTCATCGACGGTGAAATTCCTTTCGAAGAAGCAAACTACGCGAAGTTCAACTACAACACCGAATGGCAGGTTGAAGCTGCAAACAACGGCGCAGATACCTTCCAGTTCTACCTTGAACCCGGTGTTCATACCCTGAAGCTCGAAGTCACCCTCGGTGAAATGGGCGACGTTGTCCGTCAGGTTTCCGACATCATGAATTCCGTCAACAGCGACTACCTTGAAATCCTCAAGCTCACCGGCTCCAGCCCCGACTCCTACCGTGACTACGGTTTCGGCCGCGTGCTCCCGGACGTTGTTGAAGACCTTGTTATCCAGCACCTCGCCCTCGAAGAAGTCATCGGCTACGTCGAAGGTATGGCGAACATCAAGTCTCAGAGCTCCGCAACTCTTGACACCATCTCCCGTCTCCTTCTCAAGATGGGTACCGATGAAGACGAAATTGCAAAGAACCTCGGCGAACTCAAGTCTCAGGTAGGTACTCTCGGTGAATGGATCAACGATGTAAAGAAGCAGCCGATCGAAATCGACTACATCAACATCCAGCCCGCTTCCGCTGCAAAGCCGAAGGCAAACGCAAACATCTTCAGCGCAATGTGGTTCGAAATCAAGAGCTTCGTTGCATCCTTCTTCACCGACTACAACTCCCTCGGTTCTTCCGGCGAAGATATGGACGACGCTGTTCAGGTTGACGTATGGGTTACCACCGGTCGTGACCAGGCGCAGATCATCCGTAACCTCATGGACAACGACTTCGGTCCTCAGTACGGCATCAACGCTACTCTGAAGCTCGTTGCCGGCGGTACTCTCCTCCCGTCCGTTCTTGCAGGCGTTGGTCCGGAAGTTGCTCTCCCGGGTACCGGCGTTGACCCGATCCAGTACGCGATCCGTTCCGCAGTTCTTGCGCTGAACCCCGACGCTTACGCCGATCAGGAAGACGATGACGAAGACACCAAGGCTTACAATGCAAAGATGCGTGAAGCATTCGCAGACTTCGACGAAGTCAAGTCCAGATTCACCGAAGCTGCGTTCATTCCGATCACTCTCTACGGCAAGACCTACGCTCTCCCGGATACCCAGACCTGGCCGATGATGTTCTATCGTACCGACATCATTGCCGAACTCGGTATGGAAATTCCGGAAACCTGGGATGACCTCCTTGCTATGATTCCGGTTCTCCAGTTCAACAACATGGAAATCGGTATGTCCCAGGACTATCAGATGTATATGTACCAGATGGGCGAAGAACTCTGGGCAGACGACGGTATGAGAATCAACCTCGACTCCAACCTCTCCCTCGAATCCTTCGAAACCATGTGCAACATGTTCACTCAGTACTCCCTCCCCGTAACTTACGACTTTGCTAACCGTTTCAGAACCGGTGAAATGCCGATCTGCATCCAGCCCTACACTTCCTACAACAACATCATCATCTTCGCTACCGAAATCGCAGGTCTCTGGGACTTCGGTCCGATCCCCGGATTTGCTAAGGAAGACGGCACGGTTGACAATACCGCAATGTCCGGTACCTCCGCACTCGTTATGATGTCCGGTGCCGAAAACATCAAGGAAGCATGGACGTTCATGAGCTGGTACACCGATACCAAGTTCCAGGTAGACTACTCCAACGAACTCGTTGCAATCCTCGGTCCGGCTGCTAAGAACGCAACTGCAAACATGGAAGCTCTCGAAGAACTCCCGTGGACCTCTCACGAATACGAACAGCTGATGAAGCAGATGGATCATACCGCGGCGATCACCGCTTACCCGGGTTCCTACATTCTCGGCCGTTACACCAACTTCGCATTCCTCGACGCATACAACAACCACGCAGACCCGGTTGACTCGCTCCTTGGTTACATCAACACCATCAACAAGGAAATCACGAGAAAGAGAACCGAGTTTGATCTCGAAACCCTTGAAATCGGTGAAACTCTCGCTTCCAAGCGTCTCGGTCAGGCTGCAGCCGCTATCGATGAACTTGACGAAGGTACGAAGTCTTCTGCTCCCGTAGCAGCAGCCATCGAAGCTATCGCAAGCGAAAACGACATCGCAGCAATCCGTGCAGCAGCAGACGGTCTTGCATCCTCCATGCCGGAAGTCGCAGGTTACCTCACCGACGCTGCAACCGCTCTTGAATCTTATCTCAACTGATTTCCAATGTGAATCACTATAAGACGAAAATCTAACAAAGGAGAGAGCACATGTCTAAAAATACTGATAAGCAAGTCAAGACTCGCAAAGAGATGACGAACGCGGAATGGACATGGTTCCTTGTGAAGAGAAATAAGACGGCGTACTTCATGATCGCACCGTTCATGATCCTGTTCTTCATCTTCACGATCATCCCCGTCGCTCTGTCTCTCGTGCTGAGCTTCACGTCGTTCAACATGCTCGAATGGCCTAAGTTCATCTTCATGGATAACTACATCACGCTGTTCCTTGACGACGACCTCTTCGTAACCGCACTGAAGAATACGTTCATCTTCGCTGCGATCACCGGCCCTGCTTCCTATATTATTTCTTATATAGTTGCATGGTTCATCAACGAGCTTCCTCCGAAGGTTCGTGCGATCGTAACCCTTATCTTCTACGCTCCGTCCATCGCCGGTAACGTATACCTCATCTGGGGTACTCTCTTCTCCGGTGACGCATACGGTTGGGTAAACGGTTTCCTTCTCGATATGGGTGTCATCGACACGCCGATCCTCTGGTTCCAGAATGCCGACTACGTTATGCCCCTTATTATCATGGTTGCGCTCTGGACATCCCTCGGTACTTCGTTCCTTTCCTTCATCGCAGGTCTTCAGGGTATCAACAAGTCCCTCTATGAAGCCGGTGCGATTGATGGTGTAAAGAACAGATGGCAGGAACTCTGGTACATCACCCTCCCGTCCATGAAGCCGCAGCTGATGTTCGGTGCGATCCTTTCCATCACCGGTTCCTTCGGTTTCGGTGGTATCGTAACCGCCCTCGCAGGCAACCCGTCCGTTGACTACGTTGCATACACTCTGACTCACCACCTCGAAGAATATCAGGGCAACCGTTGGGAAGTTGGTTATGCTTCCGCGATTTCCTTCATTCTCTTCCTGATCATGATCGGCTGTAACGTACTCATCTCGAAACTGATTTCTAAGTTGGGTGAATGATATGGCAAAAAAATTAAGAACAAGAAAACATGAGGTCGTTCTGAACCGTTCCGTCGGCGGTGACATGGGGATTACCGTGGTTCTCACCATCTTCGGTCTGTTCATGTTCCTTCCCATGTACTATACTGTAATTCAGTCGCTGAAGCCGCTGAACGAACTCTTCTACTTCCCGCCCCGCTTCTACGTTATCCACCCGACCTTCGATAACTTCAAGGACCTCTTCAACCTGATGAGCGACTCCTGGGTTCCGTTCTCCCGTTACATCTTCAATACCGTCCTCATCTCCGTCGGCGGTACCTTCGGTAACCTCGTTCTCGCTTCCATCTGTGCTTACGCCCTTGCAAAGATCGACTTCCCGGGTGCAAAGCAGTGCTTCTGGCTCATTCAGAAGTCCCTGATGTTTACCGCTACCGTTACCGGTATCGTAAACTTCATTACCCTGTCCATGCTCGGCTGGATTGACACCTACCTCGCAATCATCGTTCCCGCATGGTGCTCCACGCTCGGCCTCTACCTCATGAAGCAGTTCATGGAATCCAACGTTACGACCGAAGTTCTGGAATCCTCCCGTCTTGACGGCGCGAGCGAACTCCGTACCTTCTGGTCCATCGCGATGCCGATGGTTAAGCCCGGCTGGCTGACTCTGATCGTGTACTCCTTCCAGGGTCTCTGGAACTCCGGTGCATCCACGTTTATCTACTCCGAACAGCTCAAGACCCTGAACTACGCAATCGGTCAGATCACCGCAGGCGGTATCGCCCGTTCCGGTGCTTCCGCCGCTGCTACCGTTGTCATGATGCTCGTCCCGATCCTCGTCTTTGTCGTATCGCAGTCGAACATCATCGAAACCATGGGTTCGAGCGGCATGAAGGATTAAGGAGGAAAACATGAAAAAATTATTTAAGGTTCTCCTTATCGCTGTCGCTGTATTTATGATTCTCCCGTCCGTTGTATCTGCTGCTACTCCGTACGCAACCTACACGTACTCCGCAGGCGGTCAGGTTCTTACCTCCCCCGCAGCGTACGTTCCGGATACCGTCGTTGACGCAGCATACATGGGTCTCAATGGCACCATTGATGACCCCCGTGACCTCTTCGTAGGTCCCGATGAGAGAGTATACATCGTTGACGCTGCTTCCGCAAGCGTTAAGGTACTCGACCGCTATTACAAGTTCTTATTCGAAATCAATTCCTTTAACAACGAACACGGTGTTCCGGATACCTTCCTGAATCCGTCCGGCGTTTTCGTAAATGACAAGAACATCTACGTCTGCGATACCGACAACAACCGTATCGTAATGTTCGACCTTGAAGGTAACTACATCAAGATCGTCGGCAAGCCCGAGTCCAACCTCTTTGAAGAAGGCTCCATCTACAAGCCGGTAGCCTGCGCGGTTGACGACTACGGCCGTATCTTCGTCGTTTCCTCCACCACCTATCAGGGTATCATCGTCCTCAACGACAACGGTGACTTCTTCGGGTTCATCGGCGCTCAGAAGGTTGCGATCTCCGCTCTCGAAATCATCTGGAGAAACATCCAGACCGAAGAACAGCGTGCGCAGTCTGAAGAATACGTTTCCACCGAATTTAACAACATCACCATCGATAAGGACAACTTCATCTACGTTACCACTTCTTCCATCGCCGAAAGCGACCAGCAGGGTGCCATCAACTCCAAGTCCAAGGCATCTGACTACGCTCCGGTAAAGAAGCTCAACGCATCCGGTGCGGACGTTATGAAGCGTAACGGCTTCTACCCGCCGTCCGGTGAAGTTCGTATTGTTACCTTCTCTACCTCTTCTGTCATTGTTGGTCCGTCCAAGATCATCGACGCAGCGGTTGGTCCCGAAGGCACATGGTCCATCATCGACGAAAAGCGTTCCAAGGTCTTCACCTATGACGATAACGGTAACCTCCTGTTCACCTTCGGTGACAAGGGTACGCAGACCGGTAACATCGACTCCATCGAAGCAATCGCTTATCAGGGGTCCAAGATCCTCATCCTCGACAAGACCAACGATAACATCATCACCTTCCGTCGTACCGAATACGGTGACCTTCTTCTCACCGCTCTCGAACACGACAACAACAGACAGTATGATGCTACCATCGACGACTGGACCGAAATCCTGAAGAGAAACAATAACTTCGACGCAGCGTACATCCAGATCGGTAAGGCTCTCTACCGTCAGGGTCAGTACGAAGAAGCTATGGATTACTACAAGTCCGCTTACGAAACCGAAAACTACTCCGAAGCTTATAAGGAAGTTCGTAAGCAGTGGGCTAACAAGTTCTTCTGGATGATCCCGATCGTAATCGTGGTCGCATGTATCCTCGTTGCAAAGTTCTTTGGTTTCGCCGGCAAGGTAAACAAGAGAACCGCGCTCAAGGTTGGCCGCAAGAGCCTCAAGGAAGAACTCCTCTACGCATTCCACGTTATTTTCCATCCGTTTGACGGCTTCTGGGACCTCAAGCATGAAAAGCGCGGTTCCGTAAGAAGTGCGTTCGTTATCCTCCTTATTACAATCGTTGTTTACTTCTACAACAGCATTGGTCAGGGTTACATCTTCAACCCGCGTCCGTCCACCGCGATGAACATCATGGGTGCGCTCTCCGCCGTTCTGGCTCCGCTCCTCCTCTGGGTTGTTGCTAACTGGTGTCTCACCACCCTGTTCGAAGGTGAAGGCAGCATGAGTGATATCTTTACAGCTTGCTGTTACTGTCTCACTCCTCTCCCGCTTCTCATCCTTCCCGTTACGATCGCGTCCAACTTCCTTACCGCGAACGAAGGCGGCCTCATCTCGATGCTTTCTTCCTTCGCATACATCTGGCTGGGCATCCTCGTTGTTCTCGCAATGCAGGTTACCCACGACTACTCGGTTGGTAAGAACCTCCTGACATGTGTCGCTACCATCGTCGGTATGGCGTTCCTCATGTTCCTTGGTATCCTCTTCTCCAGCCTTATGGCAAAAATCGTAAGCTTCGTTACCAATATTATTGAAGAAATCTCATACCGGTTGTAAACAGAGATAGGAGAAATAAGATATGAATAGTAAAAGACTTATATCGGCATTCTTGACTCTGGTTATGCTCATCGGTACATTCGCTGTTGGTGTCGATGCTGCGTGGGCTGACAAGGTAAATGAAGACGGCGAACCGATCATCAATTATCTCGCAGACGCCTACACCTCTCCCGAAGCGAAACTCGCTGACATGATCATGGTCAAGGAACAGAACGGTTATCAGCTGTGGTACGAAGAGTTCACAGGTGAAATCGCCGTTGTTGACCTCTCTACCGGTCAGGTAACATTCTCCAACCCGTGGGACGTTGCTTCCGGTTTCCAGACGATTTCCGACGCGGTAAAGGAACAGCTCCTTTCCCAGCTCACCATTACTTACCTCGAAAATGACGTTCAGAAGACCATGCACAGCTACACTGAAGCTGCTCTCCGCGGTCAGATCGTCAAGAAGAACATCAAGAACGGTATCCGTGTTGAATACATCCTCGGTGAAGAACAGACCATCCGTCTCGTTCCCCGTATGATCAAGATGGACCGTTTCGAAGAACTCATTCTCGCCAACATCGACGACGAATGGCAGTACAACAAGCTCAACTCCTTCTACACCCCGAAGGATGCGAACGACCCGAACCTCACCGAACGTGGTGTAGCAGAAATGCAGGCGAAGTTCCCGATTACCCTTGAAATGGCGGTTTACGTATGTGACCCGGAAATCAAGGCCCGCGAGCTCCGCGAACTTGAATCCATCATCAAGTCTTTCTGCCCCGAATATACCTACGAAGAACTCGACTATGACCACGACCTCACCAACTACACCGGTGACGACGCTGCTCCGCCGAGATTCCGTATGTCCCTCGAATACACCATCAACGATGACGGTCTTATGGTAAGACTTCCGGCAAACGGTCTGTCCTTCGACGAATCCGCTTATCAGTTCCAGGAAGTTTCCATGCTCCCGTTCTTCGGTGCAGGCTCCAACGAATATACCGGTTATTCCGTAATGCCTGACGGTTCCGGTGCGCTGATCCGCTTTGAAGACTTCAAGGGCAAGCCCGTTAACATCGCAGGTCAGATGTACGGTTCCGACTATGCTTACCATGAAATCAGCGGTGCGCATGCGGAAGCTATGAGAATGCCTTACTTCGGCGTTGTTACCAACTACGATAAGGAACTCGTAAAGGCAACCGAAACCACTCCGGCAGAAGGTATCTTCTACTCCAACGGTTTCCTCGCAATCATCACGGAAGGTGACTCCCTCGCTTCTCTTATGGCAGTATGCGGCGGTACTCTCCATCCGTATAACACCGTTTACGCAAAGTTCACTCCTCGTCCGTCCGACGAATACAACCTTGCAGACTCCATTTCTGTCAGCGGTAACGCTACCTGGACTGTAACTTCCAAGAGAAAGTACACCGACAGCTACCGCATCCAGTACATCTTCATGAAGGACGAAACTCTTGCAGAAGAAAACGGCCTCAAGGATTACTACGAAGCAGAATGGACCGGTATGGCTACCGCTTACCGTGATTACTTCACCGCTAAGGGCGACCTTACCAAGTTCACCGCAGACGATGTTCAGGCGGATATCCCGCTCTTCATCGAAACCTTCGGTTCTATCAAGACCACTGAGAGAATTGCTTCCTTCCCTGTGGAAGTTGACACTCCTCTCACCACTTTTGAAGATATCAAGACTATGCATACCGAACTCACCTCCATGGGTGTCGGCAATGTAAACTTCAAGCTCAACGGTTACGCCAACGGCGGTCTCGAAGCTACGATTCCTTACAAGCTCAAGTGGACTAAGGTAGTCGGCGGCGACGAAGGCTTCGCTGATCTGGCTAAGTACGCTGCAGAAAACAACTTCAATGTTTATCCCGACTTCGACTTTGCTTACCTGCATCAGCAGGAACTGCTCGACGGTTTCAGCATGAAGAAGCATGCAGTACGTACCATCGACGACCGTTACACCACCA
>JBGVOJ010000535.1:0-2247 GCA_045126415.1 Eubacteriales bacterium
GCTGGAGCAACTGGGGCTTCGGGCTTGAAACTCTTGAAACCTCCGCAAAACGTCTGCGGGATGCGGGAATTCCCTATATCGAACTGCACGGCAACCATCATGGTCCCGATCTGGGATACCGTGCGGCGGACGTGAACCGGATTCTTGCGGAATACGGAATCGCGGTCAGCGGTATCTGCGGGATTTATTCCCCTGACAACGACCTCTCCTCCAACCGGCCCATGCAGCGTCAGGCCGCCATCGATTATATCCGGCGCGAAGTGGAATTCACGGCATCGGTCGGCGGAAAATACGTTCTTGTCTGTCCGGGGGCGGTCGGAAGAACGGTAAAATACGACGACAGCGAATGGGAACGGAGTCTGGATTCCCTCTCCCGTGTCGCGGACGAATTTGTGAAATACGGCATCCGCTGTGCCATCGAGCCGATCCGTTCCGCTGAAACCACCGTAGTCAACCGGGTCGCTCAGGCACATGCCTACATCGACGCACTGAACCATCCGGGTGTACAGCACATCAACGGCGACGTGTTCCATATGCTGACGGAGGAACCTCACATCGGTGAAGCTGTCCTGCAGTGCGGCGAACGCCTGACCAATCTGCATCTGGCGGACACCACCCGCGGAACACTGGGAACCGGTTCGCTGGATCTGGATACCGTCATCATGGCACTGTATCTGATGGATTACAACAACCGGGAAGCCACATGGGTCACACCGGAACCGCTCGGTGCGGGTGCTGATCCCTATCCCATGCAGAACACCAAGGTGGATCCCGCCATCCTCGATAAAATGGTGTTCGACAGTTACCGGTATTTCCGCGAACGCGAAGCGGCGGTTCTTGCGCTGTAGATTTCATAACAAAAAAGGGAGTGTCTCCGGCAGTCGGAGAACATTCCCTTTTCGTTGTTTTACTGAAATTCCGGCTTACATCAGGCTTCTGTAGATCGCTTCGATCTCTTCGATGCTGACTTCGCGCGGGTTGCCGGGACGGCACGCGTCGTTGTATGCGTCCACGGACATCTGGTGAACATCATCTTCTTTTGCAACACCCTTGAGGGAGCATACGATACCAACGTCTTCCGCGAGCTTTGCAACAGCAGCAACGGCTGCGGCACGATATTCGTCCTGCGTCATAGCATCAACGCCGGAAACGCCCATGGCACGTGCGATTTCACGGTACTTTTCGCCGGTGCAGGGTGCATTGAACGCCATAACTGCCGGGAGAAGGGTCGCGCATGCCTTGCCGTGAGGCATATCATAGTATGCGGAGAGGGTGTGCGCCATGGAGTGATCCACACCGAGACCTACGTTGGAGAAACCCATGCCGGCAATGTACTGACCGAGTGCCATACCGTCGCGTCCTTCTGCGGTATTTTCACATGCGCCGCGGAGAGAACGTGCAATCACTTCGATGGCTTTGATGTGGAACATGTCGGAAAGTTCCCATGCACCCTTGGTGATATAGCCTTCGATGGCATGGGTGAGCGCGTCCATACCGGTTGCTGCGGTCAGTCCCTTCGGCATGGAAGCCATCATATCCGGGTCAACAATGGCAACAACGGGAATGTCGTGAGCGTCCACGCAGACGAACTTACGCTTCTTTTCCACGTCGGTGATGACGTAGTTGATGGTAACTTCGGCTGCGGTGCCGGCGGTAGTGGGAACGGCGATGATCGGAACGGTGGGATTCTTGGTGGGAGCAACGCCTTCAAGGGAACGGACATCTTCAAATTCGGGATTGGCAATGATAATGCCGATTGCCTTGGATGTATCGATGGAGGAACCGCCGCCGATGGCAACGATGCAGTCCGCTTCCGCCGCCTTGAACGCGGCAACACCGTTCTGTACGTTTTCAATGGTCGGGTTGGGCTTGATGTCGGAGAATACCGTGTAGGGGATTTCTGCCGCGTCAAGCAGATCGGTCACCTTTGCGGTCACGCCGAACTTGATGAGGTCGGGGTCGGATGCGACAAAGGCTTTGGTAAAGCCGCGTCCCTTGATTTCATCGACAACGGCAGAGATGGCGCCGGCTCCGTGGTAGGAAGTTTCGTTAAGCATAAAACGATTCATAGGTTACACACACCTTTCATTGATTTTACAATTCTATTATAACGCATATCCGCCGGAAATGCAACAGTCATTTTCGGTATACCCGCGTCACTTCCACATGGAACTGCCGATGGCGTACAGATGTGCTTCCCGAAGTTCGATGGACAGGCGTCCGGTTTTTCCGGCAAGCCCATCAATG
>JBGVOJ010000536.1:0-3294 GCA_045126415.1 Eubacteriales bacterium
AAACCCCCGCACTATTTATATTTTGTAAATTCACCCATTTGTAGATTCTTGCTATTGTTTTTTCATCCGATCTGTGATAAAATAATGGAATGAAAATTCAATGAAAAAACGGAGATAATAAACCAAAATGGAATATAAGATTTCGAACAAACTCGCGAACCTCAAGCCGTCCGCGATCCGTGAAATTTTCAAGTCCCTGTCCGACCCGACCATCATCAGCTTCGCGGCAGGCAATCCCTCTCCCCTGTCCTTCCCGGCAGACGAACTCGCGGAAATTTCCGCCGACATCTTCAAAAATCAGTCCACCGTCGCTCTGCAGTACGGCATTACCGAAGGCTATCCGCCGCTCCGTAAGGCTGTCGAAGAACGTATGAAGGCAAAGTTCGGCATCGGACGCGATACGGACACCACCATCATCACCACCGGCGGTCAGCAGGGAATCGAACTGACCACGAAGGCTCTCTGCAACGAAGGCGACGTTGTCATCTGCGAAAATCCGAGTTTCATCGGCGCGCTCAATTCCTTCCGCGCACTCGGCGCAAAGCCGGTCGGTGTTTCGCTGAACGCTGACGGCATCGATACCGAAATCCTCGAAAAGACTCTCGCGGAAACCCCGAACGCACGGTTTATCTACGTGATCCCGACCTTCCACAACCCCATGGGCATCACCTCCACGCTCGAAAACCGCAAAAAGGTCTACGATCTCGCGAAGAAGTACGGCGTGATGATCCTCGAAGACAACCCGTACGGTGAACTCCGCTTCGCGGGCGAAGACGTTCCCACCTACAAGTCCTTCGACGAAGACGGCATCGTCATCTACTGCTCCTCCTTCTCCAAGATCCTCTCCGCCGGCATGCGTATCGGCTACGTCTGCGGTCCGGACGCGGTTATTTCCAAGATGGTCGTCGCAAAGCAGGTCGAAGACGTTCACACCAACAACTTCTTCCAGATGCTCTGCCACCGCTACATGACCGAACGCGACATCGACGGACACATCGAAAAGATCCGTGAAATCTACCGTTCCAAGGCGGAACTCATGCTCGCCGAACTCGATAAGAATATGCCGAAGTGCGTGAAGTACACCCGTCCCGAAGGCGGTCTCTTCCTGTGGTGCACCCTCCCGGACGGCACCGACAGCTCCGCGTTCATCAAGAAGGCTCTCGAAAAGAAGGTCGCCGTTGTTCCCGGCACCGCGTTCAACTGCGACACCGAAGCTCCGTCCGATTCCTTCCGCCTGAACTACTCCATGCCCTCCGACGAAGACATCGTCCGCGGCATCGGTATCCTTTCCGACATCGCGAAGGAAATGTTCGGCGAATAAGCAAAAACATCTGATATTTCCGGAGGCACTCCATGAACATCTGGCACGATTTTTCTCCTGAAAAAATTACTCCCGAATCTTTCTTTGCGGTCATTGAGATCACCAAGGGAAGCAAGATCAAGTATGAGCTTGACAAAAGCACCGGCTTCCTCAAGCTCGACCGGATTCTCCATACCTCCACGCACTATCCCGCAAACTACGGATTCATTCCGCTGACCTACGCGGACGACGATGACCCGCTCGACGTTCTCGTCATCTGCTCCGAGGAAATCGCTCCGCTGACACTTGTGCAGGTTTATCCGATCGGCGTCATCAAGATGGTCGACGGCGGACGCTTCGACGAAAAGATCATCGCCGTTCCCTTCTCCGACCCGTACTACAACACCTACAAAAGCATGGATGAACTGCCGAAACATGTCTTCGACGAAATGAAGCACTTCTTCACCGTCTACAAGACCCTCGAAAAAAAGGACACCGTCGTCGATGAGACCGGCAGCCGCGAGGAAGCGATGGAAATCATCCGCCACAGCATTGAACAGTACCGCGTCAATCACTACAACCTCGTCAACAACATCAAGATCGTCCGCGACGAACCTGCGGACAACAACGGAGAACAGTAATGTTTATTGATAAGATAAAAATTTTTGTCAAGGCCGGCAACGGCGGCAACGGCGTCGTATCTTTCCGTCGTGAAAAATACGTCGCCAAGGGCGGTCCGGACGGCGGCGACGGCGGCAACGGCGGGGACGTCATCTTCCGCGTGGACGACGGCTCCAACACCCTGCTCGCGTTCCGCTACAAGCGCAAGTTCATCGCCGAAAACGGCGGCGACGGCGCGGGTTCCAAGTATCACGGCGCCAACGGTGCGGACGTGATCATCCCCGTTCCGCGCGGAACTCTTCTGCGTGATGCGGAAACGGGCAAAATCATCCACGATATGTCCGAAAACGACGGCGAGGACTTCACCCTCTGCAAGGGCGGACGCGGCGGCTGGGGCAACCGGCACTTTGCCACCCCGACCCGTCAGATCCCCCGTTTCGCAAAGAGCGGTCTTCCCGGTGAAGAACGCGAAGTCCTTCTGGAACTGAAAATGATCGCCGACGTCGGTCTTGCGGGACTTCCTTCCGCCGGAAAATCTTCCCTGCTGGCGGCCGTTTCCGCGGCACGTCCGAAGATTGCGGACTATCACTTCACCACGCTTGAACCCAACCTCGGCGTTGTCTCCACCGGCGGTGAATCCGGCTTCGTCATGGCGGACATCCCCGGTCTGATCGAAGGCGCATCCGAAGGTCTCGGTCTCGGTCACGCGTTCCTGCGCCACATCGAACGCTGCCGGATGCTCGTACAGGTTGTTGATATTTCCGGCATCGAGGGACGCACTCCCGTCGAGGACTTCGAAACGATCTCCGACGAACTGCGCAAATTCTCTCCGGAGCTTGCCGACCGTCCGCGCATCATCGCGGCAAACAAGGCGGATCTGCTCGTGAACGGCGAAGACGAATTCATCGAACTTCCGGAACTTTCCGAGGAATGCGCGGCACTCGAACGCCGCTGTGCGGAATTCGGCTACGACGTGATCTATATTTCCGCGTCCCAGAAGATGGGTCTGAAGACGCTCGTGGACGAAATCGCGTATATGCTGCGCGATCTGCCGCCCGTGACCGTTTACGAAACCGAAATCGCTCCGGTCGAAGAAGAAGACCTCCTCGAAGGTGCGGATGCCGTCACCATCACCCGCGGCGACGACGCTTCGTTCCACGTGGACGGCGCGTGGGCAGCCGCACTGGTCGGACGCGTCAACTTCAACGACCGCGAATCCCTCATGTACTTCGAACGCTCCCTCATCAAGGCGGGCATCATCGACCGTCTCCGCGAAGCCGGCTGTAAGGAAGGCGACCTCGTTTACGTGGACGACGTGGACTTCGAATTTGTGGATTAAATTAAGTTTTCGCGGGAAACCTTTTTTGAGGAAA
>JBGVOJ010000537.1:0-4779 GCA_045126415.1 Eubacteriales bacterium
TGAACGGGGAGCGAAGCCCCGTGAAGTCGCTCCACTACTCCTGATGATTTTTATGACTATATGGCTACAAGTCTAACAAATTTCAGCCGTACTTCACCGAAAATTCCTCCTCTTTCCCCCTTCTAAATCATATCAGCTCCACAAACCGGCTACAACAGATTGAAGTTTTTGCGGAGCTTTTTTCAAAAAGCGACCGTCCCCCCTTTCCTGACAATCCGCACTCAAAAAACATCTTGCAATCCAAATTTTAATATGCTATAATAAATAAGAATGTATTTTTTGAAATAAGAGGTAATCATGCGAGGAAGACTGCTGCTGATTGACGGGCATAATCTGCTGTTCCGGATGTTTTATGGGATGCCGGATAATTTTTATTCGGCGGACGGAGTGAAGTATAACGCGCTGTATGGGTTTGTGTGCGCGATGGATAAGGTTATGCGGATGATTCAGCCGACGCATGTGTTTGTTTCCTTTGATTCGCCGGACTGCGGGGATCGCAGGGAACTGGATGAGGCGTACAAGGCGAACCGTCCCGATTACAGCGAGATGGCGCCTGAGGAGTGTCCGTTTACGCAGCTTCCCGCGATTTATGCCGCGCTGGAACGCATGAATGTGCCGTTTGCCGAGATTCACGGGTGCGAGGCCGACGACGTCATTGCTTCTTATGCCATGAAGTATGCCGGGGAATACGATGTTGTGATTATGTCCACCGACCGCGATTACTGGCAGCTTGTTTCGGACAGCGTTTCTATTCTGAATTATCACGGGTACGACAGTACGCTCATCACGCCGCCCACCGTGCGGCAGAAGTACGGCGTCAATCCTGCACAGTTCGCCGACTGGAAGTGCCTTGTCGGCGATAAGTCCGACAATATCGTCGGCGTGCCCGGCGTCGGACCCAAAAACGCCGCCGCTCTGCTGGAGAAATTCGGCAGCCTCGAATATATTATGGAGTATACGGACGAAATCACCCGTCCCGCCATCCGCCGCGCCGTGGAAGAAGCGAGGGAGCGACTCCTCCTCAACCGGAAGCTCATCCTTCTTGACGGAAATGCTCCTCTTCCGCTTTCCGCGGAGGAACTGCGCCTTGACTACATCCGCCCCAGAGAGAATATCGGCTTCTGTATGGACTGCCTCTCTGATGCGGTGCAGAATATGATTCTTACCATAAAGGAGGAACCGTGATGCCCATGTTCGGCTATAAGCCCCGCCTGTACAGTAAATTCCACGAGAAACTGATGGAAGCGATTTCCTCCGTCGCGCCGGTGACGATCATCGTCCTTCTGCTGACGTTTACCGCCGCACCGATTCCTTCCGGGATGCTTCCTTCGTTCCTGCTCGGCGCTGTCATGCTGGTCGTCGGGATGGCTCTATTTACCCTCGGCTCTGAAACCGCGATGACGCCGATGGGCGAATACGTCGGTCTCAGTATGACCAAATCACGGAACCTCGTCCTTATCATCATCGTTTCATTCATCGTCGGTCTTATGGTCACGATTTCCGAACCTGACCTCACCGTTCTCGCAAACCAGATTCCCTCCATACCCAATTTTACGCTTATTTTCTCGGTCGGCATCGGGGTCGGAATCTTCCTCGTGCTTGCCATGCTGCGTATCATCTTCGCTATCCGGCTCCGTACGCTGCTGATCCTTTTCTACATTATAGTATTCGGTCTTTCTTTTTTTATCTCCCCCGACTTCCTCGCTGTCTCCTTTGACTCCGGCGGTGTGACCACCGGTCCCATGACGGTCCCGTTCATCATGGCGCTCGGTGTCGGTGTCGCATCCATCCGTTCCGACAGCAAGGCGGAAGGTGACAGCTTCGGTCTTGTCTCCCTCTGCTCGGTCGGCCCCATCCTCTCCGTCATGATCCTCGGCCTCGTCTTCGGGGCAGGGGAGTCCGCCTACGAAAGCGATATTTTCCATATCGCTGAGGACTCCCGTTCGATGTTCACTTCGTTCATCGTCATGATTCCCCATTACGCGAAGGAAGTTGCGATGGCGGTCAGTCCCATCTTTGTCTTTTTCCTCATCTACCAGCGCATTTTTGCCCCCATGAAGCGTGACAGCCTCGTTACCATCACGGTCGGTGTCCTCTATACCTACATAGGACTTGTCCTCTTCCTGACCGGCGTCAACGTCGGTTTCATGCCCATCGGTACCTACATCGGAACCGTCCTCGGCGGAACTTCCTACGCGTGGATCGCCGTTCCGGTCGGGATGCTCATCGGTTACTTCATCGTTTCCGCCGAACCGGCCGTTCATGTCCTGACCAAACAGGTCGAAGAGATCACCGCCGGCGCGATTCCGCGCAAGGCGCTTTTCACCACCCTCGGTCTCGGCGTCGCCGCTTCCGTCGGTCTCGCCATCCTGCGTGCCCTCACCGGCATCTCCATCTACTGCATGATCCTTCCCGGCTATGCCGTCGCCATGACGCTGGCATTCTTCGTGCCGGATATCTTCGTCTCCGTCGCGTTCGACTCCGGCGGTGTTGCGTCCGGTCCCATGACCGCAACCTTCCTCCTGCCGTTCACCATCGGTATCTGTGAAGCTGTCGGCGGAAACATCGTGCAGGACGCGTTCGGCGTTGTCGCCATGGTTGCCATGACTCCGCTGATCGCCATCGAAGTTCTCGGCCTGATCTACAAGCTGAAGCTCCGGAAACAGTCCGCCGAAGATACGGAAATCGCAGAAACTGAAGAAATTCTTCCGGAAATCGACGAAGATATTATTGAAATGTAAAGATGTTTCGAGTATAATATGCTAACGATCCAACAGAGTTAACTACAGGTGACATTATGGAATTGAATATGATACTGACCATCACCCGCCGTACCGACAGCGAACAGTTTGCGGAATTTTTCCGGAAATACGGCTGTTCCGTCGTGATGAGCGTGGTTGCAAACGGGACGGCGCAGAAAAGTCTGCTGTCCATGCTGGGGCTGAATGCTTCGGAAAAAATGGTGTCGGTCACGTTTGCGGACGCATCTCTCCGGCGGAAGCTGATGAGGAAGCTGTCCAGTGAAATGAAAATCGATATGCCCGACCGTGGGGTTGCGGTTTCCGTACCGCTCTCCAGTGCGGGAAGTTCTGCGGCGGCTGCTCTGACTCCGCTTCCGTCCGCGGACGAAACAGGGAAAACAGACGCCAAAGAGGAGGAATCCATGGAATCCAAATACGAACTTATTATTACAATCTGTAACGGAGGCTGTACCGATATCGTTATGGATGCCGCACGTGCGGCCGGTGCGGCCGGCGGTACGGTCATCCACGCGAAGGGAACCGGCGCAATGAGTGCGAAGAAATTCTTCGGCCTTTCGATCGCTGCCGAAAAGGAAATGGTGTTCATCGTCGCGAAGACGGCGGGTAAAAAAGAAATCATGCGCGCCATCATACAGAACGCCGGTGCCGATTCCGAAGCGAACTCCCTTGTGTTCTCTCTTCCCGTCAACGATACCGCGGGCTTCAAGCTCATGGAAGAGGATGAATAAATCCGTCCGCTGAAAAGAACAGAATCCGAAGCTGCCGTGTTCCCTGAATTCATGGGAGTGCGGCAGTTTTTTGTATGTTTACAGTATTTGTTTATAATATGTTTTTATAATATCTGTTTAAAATTTTCTGTGAGACGCCTTGAAATTTTTGTCTTTATCTGGTATAATATAAAAGTATAAGATCGGAAAAATATTTTTCACGATCCGTACATAATTTATTTTCATTTGGAGGATAAAATGAAGAAGCTTTTCAGTGCGCTTCTCGCGGGTGTGCTCGTAGCAGCCTCCGCACTTTCCGCAAGCGCAGCATCCGCTTCGTCTGCCGGTCACTATATTTTTGACAGTTCCGACAGCGAATACTGGGCAGCAGACCTGACCATGCTCGACAAGACCGGCATGGCAATCTGGCTCGAAGACGGCACCGCAGCCGGCTACAACGATCCCTCTTACACCGACGGTACCGGTGCAGTTCTTCTTGACGAACTCGCACACGGCTGGTATGAAGTCGTTCTCTGCGACCTCGGTACCAACGCAGAATGGTTCCCCGCAGAAGTAGCGGGCAGAGTAGCACTCCCCGTTCGCGGCGACTCTACTTTCACCGTTAAGTCCGAAAACGCAATGAACGCAGGCGCAGTTGCATGCTTCGTAGGCAACAACTGCCGTTCCTCGGAAGCTGTTGACGAAGAAGGTGTTGTATCCAGCGGTACTTACGAAAACGTAAGCATGTCCGTAGACTACTACACCATCCCGATGTGCTCCCTTTCTTCCGACGTTACCGCTCGCCTTGTAGCTCAGACTGCAGGCATCACCGTTGCAGAAGCAGTAGAAGCAATCACCGCTGTATTCAACGGCAACCTCGAACTCGGTCTTGCTCACAAGCAGGGCGCATGGGTTTACCTCGGCACTGAAGAAGAATACAAGGCAAACACCACCCGTACCGCTGACAACACCATCACCGGCGACGGCGCAGCTCCCGTTTCCACCGGTTCCGCTCCCGCTCCCGTTGAAGAAGGTCCCGCACTCCAGAACTACTGTCTCGGCGCGACTGTTACTGAAGTTTCCGGTCTTGAAACCGAAGGCACAAACACCGGTGACATGGCAATCGACGGCGACCTCGCTACTCGTTGGGCTTCCAACACCGACGATGCTGCTCACATCATCGTTGACATCGGTTCTCCCCTCCCGATCGGCTACGTTGAAATCCACTGGGAAACCGCTTGCGCTCAGGACTACACCATCGAAACCAGCTCCGACGGTACTTCCTGGGATGTTAAGGCTACCGTAACCGG
>JBGVOJ010000538.1:0-3274 GCA_045126415.1 Eubacteriales bacterium
CGTACTGATTACCGCAAAATAAGATAGATATAAATATGTGGGGAAAACTTTTTTGGGAAAAAGTTTTCCCCACACCCCTTTCAAAAAACTTTATACGGAATGGATTTACGGAGTCTGTGCAGACCGTCGGGTGCGCGGGCTTTTTTTATTTTTCGGGAATAAAAAAAATCAAATTGAAATTTTGTTAATTTTTTATGCGGACTTCCCAAACAAAAAAAATTTATGCTATAATGGAAGCGGTTTATATTGAACGAAAATCCAACGATACAGAAAGGAACACAACCATGAAGAAACTTCTTACCCTTCTTCTCGTCTCCGCGATGCTTCTCGGCACGTTTGCATCCTGCGGCGAGAGCGAAACGAACGCGGACGAAACAACTCCCTCGGCGTCCGGCGACACCACAGTGACCGAAGTGGAAGCAGTGGAAGAGGAAACCGAGCTGACGCACGGTCTTCCGGAAAAGAACTTTAACGGCGCGGACTACGTGGGGCTGATCCGTACGTCCAAGCTGACCCACTTCACGGCGGAAGAAATGACCGGCGAAGCCTTCAACGACGCGGTATATGAACGAAACAACACCGTTGCGGAAGAATTCGGCGTTGCGCTCGGCTTTGTCGACGTGGAAGACAACTCCGGCACGTTCAACAACACCGTCAGCCAGAGCATCATGGCACAGGATGCGGCGTATGACATCATTGCGCCCGACTACTGGTGGGCAACCGAAGTCAACGGCTGGTTCCTGAACCTCATGGACATGGAACATCTGAATCTCGAGATGCCGTGGTGGTGCGGCGGCTGGAACGACGCGGCAACGATCAACGGCATGCTTCCGGGTGCGGTCGGCTTCTACACGCTCGACATGATCCAGAACATGAACATGATCTTCTTCAACAAGAACCTGTATGACAAGCTGGGTTATGACAGCCAGTTCAACCTCACCGGTCTGTATGACACTGTCCGTTCCGGTGACTGGACGTACGATCTGTTCCTAAGCATGGCGCAGGGTGCGGCGACCGACCTCAACGGCGACGGCAAGATGACGCAGGGCGACCAATTCGGTACGCTGTCCGAGCTCCAGTCCGGACGTGCGCTTCTTTGGAGCAGCGGTCTTGAACTGTGCTACCGCGATGACACGGGCGCACTCGTAGCAACCCTCGCAACGGAAAAGAACTACGACATTTTCTCGACCGTCCTCGCGTTCTATCAGGACACCAACACGAACCTGTACAACGGCAACAACAACGCGATCTTCATTGCCGATCAGGCACTGTTCCTGATGTCCGCAATCGGCAACGCGGTAGGGCTTCGCGATATGGAAAGCGACTTCGGCGTACTGCCGTATCCGAAGTACAATCCGGAAGACGAAAGCTACCGCAACCGCAACTTCGGTTCGTCCTATTTTGCAATTCCGATCACGGCAAAGGATCTGGAAATGTCCGCCGTCGTTCTGGAAGCGCAGAACTTCTACAGCTACCGCGACGTCCGTCCGACCTACTACGAAACCATTCTGAAGGATAAGGTTGCCCGTGACCAGGAAACCGCAGAAATGCTCGACCTCGTCATCGACACCTGCTACATCGACCCGTTCTTCGTCTACGGCACCAACCTCTCCTACGTCGCCGACAAACCCTTCAATCTCATCACCGCCAAGAGCGATACCTACGCTTCCGAAATGCAGAAGCTGGAAAAGCCCGTCGGCAAGCAGCTCACCAAACTCATCGAAGCCATCCAGCCGACCGAGCTTCCGTAAGTAAACATTATTTCTCGGGGAAAACTTTTTTGAAAAAAAGTTTTCCCCGAACCCCTTTCAAAAAACTTTATACGATATGGATTGACGAAGAAAGTGCAGATTTTTTGTATAACAGGAGGTTTTTATGGGTGCGGAACGGTTATTGAACGGAAAATTCGGACTGTTCAATCATTTTCTTTATGGAGATGAAAATTGGGTTAAGACGACAAACGAGCTGGATATTCCAAGACTGGCGCGGAATATTGCGAAAACCGGTGCGTCGCGGTATGTGATTACGCTGATGCAGGGGAAGAAGTATATGCTTGCACCGAACGAAACGTACGATAAAATCGCCGGTACGGTGCCGGGCGAAGCGTGTGCGATCCGGGATATTCCGATGGAGCTTGGGCTGGAGCTGCAAAAATACGGGATTGATCTGTACCTCTACTACACCGGAGACGGACCGCACATTGACGAAGTGATCGGGAAGCGGTTCGGCTTCACGGCGCCGCGGCAGAATGTGTCGATGGATTTCGTGCAGAAATGGGCGGCGGTACTGCGGGAATACAGCGTGCGCTACGGTTCGCTGGTCAAGGGCTGGTGGATCGACGGCTGCTATGACTATTTCGGCTACAACGACGAACTGCTGGCACCGTATTATGACGCATGCAAGGCGGGGAATCCGGACTGCATCGTGGCGATGAACGGCGGGGTACCGAAGGAAGGGCCTACGAAGCGGTTCAGCAAAGAGGAATTCACCTGCGGCGAGTACAACGACTTCACGGTAATACCGGAGACGCAGTTTGTGAACGGCGCGCAGGTACACATTCTGGCACCGCTGGGACTGTCGCCGGACGGAACGGAATGGAATTCGTGGTGCAAACCGGGCGTAAAGCGGGATGCGGAGTATCTCGCGGACTACATCCGGCGGCTGCGGGAAGTTCCGTGTTCGCTGACGATCGACATCATCATCTACCCCGACGGCACGTTTGACGCGGCGCAGATGAATGAGCTTGTGAAGCTGTCGGAGCTGCTGGATTAGAATCCGGTGAGAAATCGGGCACATCCCTTGACGGCGGCGCATATTTATGCTATAGTTAGAGTATAAATCCGCAAAGGAGAGAATAAAATGAATCTGAACGAACTCATCAAGTCGTTTGACAATCTGCCGAAGATTGTCAAACTGATCCTCGCGATACCCGCGCTCGACATCATCTGGGTGATCTACCGCATCATCAAGAGTGTGAACGACAACAACACACTCGGCATCATTCTCGGCGCAGTTCTGCTGTTTGTCGGCGTTCCGTTCCTGTGGCTCATCGACATTATCTGCATCATCATGAACGATACGGTCTGGTGGTTCTGAGTTTTTCGGATTTTCCGCAAAAAACCAAAAAAATTTCAAAATACCCCTTGACAAAAGCGGATGCCCGTGATATAATATCTACCGTTGACGGAAGAACATCCGTCGAATGCGGAAGTGGCGGAACTGGCAGACGCGCACGTTTGAGGGGCGTGTGGTTCACACCGTACGGGTTCAAGTC
>JBGVOJ010000539.1:0-16368 GCA_045126415.1 Eubacteriales bacterium
ATGCTCTTTTTCGACCGGAATCACGACAAAGCCTATGTCGTCGATGCAAAACATCCCCGCAAGGGTGCCAAAGAGGCTGTTCTCACCTACGAAACCGCCGGTACCTTCGAACTCGACGGTGTCACCGTCACAAAACTCCTCGTTTATCCGCAGACCGGACGGTCGCATCAGATCCGTATCCAGTTTGCCAGCCGGAAGTCCCCCCTCATCGGCGACGGAAAGTACGGCAGCCGTGTCAAATATCATCACGCGTCCCTGATTTCCTGCGGTCTGAAATGGAAAAATTTTGAATTCTCCCTCGACGCCGGCCAGATTGTTCCGGTTGCGGAGGATTGATAAAAAACGCGGTTTTTGGAATAATACTACCGTGGCTCAAACCGCAATTTTATCGAAAGGAATCGTCGAACCGTGGGAAAATCTCTCGTAAAACAGACTTCCGCTGCGTTTGACCGTTTCAGAAAAGACTCGAATCCGCTTATTGTCCGCAAAAAGTTCCAGATGAAGGACGTCTATTTCCGGCGTGACCTGCCCGAGAGGGAGGTCTTCCGCTGTGAACTCGCGTTTGATACCGAGCTTTATGTTCTCCTCCTCATCGCTGCGGCCGTCCTGCTTTTCGCACTCTGCCGACTTTGCTCCGCCGTATCACACGCCCGCGAACACCGTTATGCCAAACTGAAATATAAAACCTGAACGGGATTTACCCATACCCTGTCCGAAAGTTTTGAGGGGTCTCGGGGGACTTTTTCAAAAGTCCCCCGGGCAGGGTTTGGGAAGGAGTCCCAAGAAAACAAAATGAGAAAAAGAGACAACATCATCCGCATCTGGGCGATCGCCGTCCTTTACATAGCGATTGCTCTGGTCTACGTCGGGCGGCTCCTGTATCTGCAGGTCTCCGGGCAGGACTATTACTCCATGTCCACGCCGTCCCGTACCTACAGTCGCACCGTCAAAATTCAGGCGCAGCGCGGCGAAATTTTCGACCGGAACGGCAACGCGCTCGTTTCCAACAACTATTCCCATAACATCGCCCTCGACTACTCTTCCCTTCCCGCGGACGAAAAAGCCGGCTGTGACATCATGATTTCCCTTGTCGACGCGGCGCGCATTCTCGGTCTGTCCGACTGCATCGTCGAGCCGAAGGAATCCCTTATCGTTGACGCGGAATCCGGCGTCGGACTGTCCTATTCCATGTCCGACAGCTTCCTCGATTCCTCCCGCGGACGGAAATATTCCAAACTGATCGGCGAACTCAATGTGAAAGACGGCGCGTCCCTTGAAGAACAGGCGGAGGCTCTCCTGCTTCACTACGGCATCGCCGAATGGAACAGGGAGGACGAATGCCTCGAATACAACTATACCTACGAATCCTGCGCGTTTCTGCTGGAACTGCGGCTGGATATGGATCTCTCGGGCTTCTCGAGCGTGTCCCCGTACGTCCTCATTGAAGGGGCTACTCTGGAGCTGCTCACCGTTGCGGAGGAAAACTGTCCGCGCGGCATCCTCGTTCAGGTCTCCGCCGAACGCGTTTACAACTACCCCGGCTATGCGTCCCACATTCTCGGGCGGGTGGGCAAGATCCCCGGAGCCAAACTCGAATATTACACCGAACTCGGCTACCCGATGGATGCCATTGTCGGCATCGAAGGGGTCGAGCAGTCGTTTGAGGAATATCTCCGCGGTACTGACGGCGAAATGAAAATCACCGAGGACACCTACGGCAACATCCTGTCCGCGGAAGTCACAAAAGAACCCTCCCCCGGGCATGACGTCTATCTGACGCTCGACATCGAAATGCAGATGGTCGCGGAACGTGCGCTGGCGGAAAACATCTTCAAGATCCGCGAAGAGGCCAAATGGTCCGGCCCGCTTCACGGGGAGGATGCGTCCGCAGGTGCGATGACGGTTCTCGACGTGGACACGGGCGAGATCCTCGCGATCTGTTCCTACCCGACGTACAACCTTGCGACGTGGGACGAGGATTACGCGGTCATCAGCACCGCCGAGCCGGGGCCGCTTTTCAACCGCGCCCTTTACGGTACCTACGCGCCCGGGTCGACGTTCAAGGTCGGTGTGGCCGTCGCGGCTCTGGAAGAAAAAATCATCGAGAAAAACACCTACATCAACGCACAGGGGATGTACATGTACTACGCCGACTCGGGTTATACACCGCGCTGCTGGCTGTATCTTCTTGCCGGACAGTCCCACGGCCCGATCAACGTGGTCGAAGCGATCCAGGAATCCTGCAACTACTTCTTCTACGACGTCGGGCGCCGTCTGACGATCGAGAAGATGAACGAATACTGCAAGCACTTCGGTCTCGGTGAGCCGACCGGCATCGAGCTTCCCGAAAAGACGGGGATCCTCGCCGGCCCGGACTACCGTGCCGAAAACGGTCTGAACCAGTGGAGCCCCGGCGACACGCTGCAGGCGGCGATCGGGCAGTCCGACAACCTGTTCACACCCCTTCAGCTCAGTACCTACCTGTCGACGATCCTGAACGGCGGAACACGCTACAGCGCACATCTGCTGTATCAGGTCAAGAGCTACGGCGGCGAACGGGTTCTTCATCAGAACGAACCGAAGGTGGTCAGCGAGATCGAGATCACGGACGACATCCTTGACACCGTACGGGAAGGGATGCGCGGCGTTATGGACAACGGTTCGGCGGCGAGTGTCTTCTCCGGCTACGCGATTCCAGTCGGCGGGAAAACCGGTACAGCGCAGGTATCCGACACCAAGAGTGACAACGGTGTCATGACGGCGTTTGCGCCGTTCGACGATCCGGAGATTGTGATTTCCTGTATCATTGAACAGGGTTCCGGCGGTACCGAAGCCGGCTATTCCGTCCGCGACGTATTTGACTACTATTTCCGTGACGAGATCGCGGCGATTGCGGCGGCGGAAGAAGAAACGTGGTACGGCGATTATAACGAATGGGGCGGCTGACCGACCTCAGAACAACACAGAACAAGGAAGAACTATGCCCAATATACATAAAATCATCGAATTGCTGAAACCCCTGTATCCCGATGCGCTCTGCTCGCTGGAGTATCACGACGACCCGTGGCGGCTGCTTGTCATGGCGCGTCTTTCCGCGCAGTGTACGGACGAGAGGGTGAACATCGTGTCCGGCCCGCTGTTCGAAAAATACCCGACCGTGTACGATATGGCGGCGGCGGAGCTTACGGACGTGGAGGAACTCGTCCGTCCGTGCGGTCTGTACCATACCAAGGCGGAATCCATCATCGCGGCGGCAAAGCTGCTCGTCGAACGGCATGACGGCAAAGTTCCGCGGACCATGGAGGAGCTGCTGGCTCTTCCCGGGATCGGCCGCAAGATCGCGAACCTCATCCTCGGCGACGTGTACGGCATCCCCGGTATCGTCGCGGATACGCACTGCATCCGCATCAACGGAAAGCTGGGATTTTACGACGCCTCGCTGAAGGACCCCGTGAAGGTCGAGCGGATTCTCTCGGGGATTGTGCCGCCGGAGGAACAGTCCGCGTACTGTCACCGGATGGTGCTCTTCGGACGGGAATACTGTCAGGCGAGAAGTCCGCGCTGTGCGGAATGTCCGCTGAAGAGTGAGTGTGAGACGGGAAAAGGGGAGAATACCTGATTGATAGTTGTTCTTTTTCTCTTCTTTCTTGAAGAGAGAAAAAGAACCAAAAAGAGAAGAATCGCTTCTCAGGCCAGGGTATTTCGCCGTCTGCGGACGGCGACCAGAGACGCTGTCTCTGGACTCTGCGACCTTTTGAAAAAGGTCGATCAAAACTTTTTTGCGGACAACGTGCAGTTTTGGTTTCTGACGATCTGCACCCAATTTTGTCAATCCATTTAGTTTGAAGTTTTTTGAAAGGGGTTCGGGGAAAACTTTTTTGAAAAAAAGTTTTCCCCGAGAAATCCATCCAAAATGAACAATTTCCACATCCCCGCGCCGGTTTTGTTCGCGCTTGACCGTCTTCATGCGGCGGGGTATCATGCCTACGTGGTCGGCGGATGCGTGCGCGACTTCCTCATGGGACGTACGCCCGGTGACTACGACGTGACCACGTCCGCCAAGCCGGAGCAGACCCTTGACGTGTTTGCTGACTGCCGCGTGGTCGAAACCGGTCTCCAGCACGGCACTGTTACTCTTGTGCACGGCGGAATGAACATCGAAATCACCACCTACCGCGTGGACGGCGTCTACCTCGACGGACGGCATCCGGAAAACGTCACCTTCACGGATGACCTCGCCGAAGACCTCTGCCGCCGCGACTTCACCGTCAACGCGATGGCGTACAGCCCCGATTCCGGCGTGATCGATTACCACGACGGGATGCGGGATATGCAGAACCGCGTGATTTCCTGCGTCGGAAGCGCGGAAAAACGCTTTTCCGAGGACGGTCTGCGCATCCTGCGTGCCCTTCGTTTTTCGTCCGTCCTCGACTTTACGCCGGACACCGAATGTGACGCCGGCGTGCGCAAACTTGCTCCCCTGCTCGACAAAATTTCGCGTGAACGCATTTACGTCGAGCTGACCAAGCTGCTCGGGGGTCCTGCGGCTCCGCGGATTCTGCGGAATTACCCCGACATCATCGCTCGGATCCTGCCCGGACTCGCGGAATCGTCGGCGGAAAAAACGGCGGAACGAATCGAACGTCTGCGGGATTTCCGGAAAAATCACGGGATTCCGCTCGACAAGAAAGACGCCGATGCCCTGCACTACGCCCTGCTGTTTGCGGACACGGACGCGAAGCTGTGCCGCCGTCTGATGCAGTCGCTCAAGCCGTCGCGGGACGAGCTGACCGCTGTGGAATCGGTGCAGAAGTACGGCAATTCTGCGGAAACGCTCGCGGATGCGTCGTTCGTTTACGCGGTGAAGCTGCTCATGAAGGCGGGCGGCGATGACTTCCCGAAGAAGACGACGATGTATAAATATTCACTCGGAACGCTTGATGAGGAGACCGCTTTGTCGGTTATCCGTACGGCGGAGGAACTCCGGGAAAGCGGCGCGTGCGTACGCCTTGCGCAGATGCACGTTACCGGCAGTGATCTGATGCCGCTCGGGTTTGCGGGACCGAAGATCGGGATTGCGCTGAACACACTGCTCGATCGCGTTATGCGGGAAGAACTGGAAAACGACCGTGAGGCACTTCTGAATGATTCGAAAGAACTTGCGGAAACATTAATGTAGGAAATCGGAAAATGTACGAAAAGAAGGAAATTAAAGGAAAAACGCAGAAAAAGCCGGCGAAGAAAAATACCCCGTGCGAAACCTGCGTATACTATGATGTGATCGACGAGGACGGCACGCTCGGCTGTACGATTGACTTCGACGAAGACGAAATGTACAGTCTGCGCACCGGAAAAAGCGGCTGTCCGTACTATAAATTCTACAACGAATACAAATCGGTGCAGAAACAGAATTAATTATTAAAAATCAACATAAGGCGGTAATCCGAATGAAAGCTGCGGTACCCAGGACGGAAAAGGAAAGCAGGGTGAAGGTTGCCCTGCCGAACATCAGTGAACGACATCAGGTGCATATCATCAATCCGAAGTCCGGACGCGGTGCGGGCGGCGGAAATATCTTTTCATCCGTTGAGAAAACCGTCGCGGAAAACGGCGGGGAGATTATAAAAAGTGAACATCCCGGTCACATCGAGGAGATTGCCGCCGAAGCGTGTTCGAAGGATCCGTTTGTACACATCATCGCGTACGGCGGGGATGGAACCGTGTACGAAACGGTCAACGGGATTATGAAGTCGGGCGCGGGACGTACCGCGTCGTTCTCGATCGTTCCGGTCGGCAGCGGCAACGATTTTTCCGCGTACGCGAACGATTCCGGTGTTTTTGCGAAGGCAGAGCTGAACAAAATCGACGTGATCCGCGTGAAATGTGGGGAAAACATCCGGTATTTCGCGAATATGATGAACATCGGTTTCGACTGCAACGTCGTGAACGAAACGTATACGCTGAAGCAGAAACCGTTTCTGCACGGCAGTGCGGCGTACATCGCCGGGGTTGCAAAAACGCTGATCCAGAAGAAAACCTTCCGCGGAAAAGTGACGCTCGAGGGGGTTGTACCTTTTGGAGATGACGAAAAATCAACCTCCACGGAGGTTTTTGAACAGAAGATTCTGCTGACCGCGACAGCGAATTCCCAGTACTGCGGCGGCGGATTCCGTGCGGCTCCGCTGGCTTCCCTGACGGACGGTCTGATGGACGTTCTGATCGTGAACAACGTGTCGCGCCTGCGTTTTCTCACCGTTGTCGGTGCTTATCACGCCGGATCGTACATTGATGAAAACGGTGTGATGGATTCGAAATTTACTAAAATATTAACCTACCGCAAATGCCGGAAGATCACGGTCGAGGGACCGGAACTCTACTGCCTCGACGGGGAAGTAAACCCGACGGACGCCTCCCGCACCGTGGAAGCGGAAGTGATTCCCGGCGCGATGTGGTACGCCGCGCTGTAAGAATATACGCAAAATATCAATAAAAAAACGGACGGGCGTGCCCGACCGTTTTCGTTCTCAGTCCGTTCTTCTGCGCGGGATCAGCGCAACGATGACGACGATCAGCGCGACCGCGATCACCAGCGCGACGATAATGGATGCCCAGTTCGTGCCGGAATCCTGTTCTGCCGCTGTGTCGGTGCCGCCGTTGTTCCCGGCGCTGTCCGCGGTTGACGTGTCGTTTCCGGTGGTGTCCCCGACGATGTTGTTGTCGGGACCTTCGCCGACCACACCGTTTTCGTCACCGCCGGCCTGTCCTTCTTCGAGATTGCCGTTGCCCGCGGTGTTGTCGCCGGTCATGGAATTGCCGGTGTTCCCGCCGGACGTGCCGCCTGCGCTGCCTGTATCACCGGTATTGCCCGAACCTCCGGTGCTGCCGGAATTTCCGCCTGAACTGCCTGTGCTGCCGCCTGCCGTTGTGCCGGAAGAGGAACCGCCGGTGGTATTTCCGGAAGAATTGTTCCCGCCGCCGGCGTTGTCACCGGTGCCGGATCCGCTGTCACCGGGCAGAACGCTTTCGCCGGCACCGCCCGAACCGGTCGTTCCGCCGGTTATGCCGCCGGCTGTACCGGAGCCGGTCATACCGGAGGTGTTTCCCGTACTTCCTCCGGCAGAGGAGACGGTGATGTCAAACGGAATGCTGTTTCCTTCCGCTTCAGCAGTACAGAGCGTAAGCGAAAGAGGAGCTGCGGCGGCGATCGGGAGGATTGCAGACGCGGTCATCACAAGAAGAGCTGCGATGACGGCGGCAAATTTTGTGAGAGAATTTCGTTTCATGAAAATTACCATTCCTTCCTGATGATGGAGATTCCCGCTCTGCGTCGGCAAAGCGGAGTGTGAAGGATTCGCGGATGACGCGTTTCACAGTGCTATTGTGGCAAACGGGAAGGGTGCTTATTCAGCTCCGGGAAAATTTTCGGGAAATTAAATTTATACATGAATTTCTGCGATTTTATGCAGCGGCGGAAAAATGAATTTAATTAACATAAAATAACAGAATAAATGGAAAAAACAAACATAAAAACAAGTCTGGAGAAAATACGATGGACAGCAAACGGTTTACAAAAAATGACAGCGGATTTATCTGTGCGAACTGCGGAAACGAAGTACCTCCGCTGAAATACACGTCGCGCAATCACTGCCCGAAATGCCTGTGTTCCCTGCATCTGGACGTGAATCCGGGCGACCGTGCGTCGGACTGCGGCGGCGTTATGGATGCGGCATTCGCGGAACCCGACGCAAAACGCGGCTTCATCATCACGCACAAATGCCGGAAATGCGGCGAACTCCGGCGGAACAAAGCGGCGTCCGACGACGACCGCGATCTGCTGATCGAGCTGACGTCCCGCCACTGAAACGAAAAAACAGGAGAAAATCGATGAATAAATTTGAACGGACGGAAATGCTGCTCGGCTGTGCGGCGGTCGAAAAACTGAAGAATTCCCACGTGGCCGTGTTCGGCGCGGGCGGCGTCGGCGGTCATGCGATCGAGGCGCTGGTGCGCTCGGGTCTCGGTGAAATCACGATTGTCGACATGGACACGGTCTCCGTGACGAACATCAACCGGCAGGCGTTCGCGACGGTGAAAACGGTCGGGATGCCGAAGGTTGACGCGGCGGAAGAGCGGATTCATGAGATCAATCCGGACTGCGCTGTGCATAAGCTGTGTCAGTTCTATCTGCCGGAAACGGAGTTCGATTTTGCGGAATACGACTATGTCATCGACGCGATTGACACGGTGGCAGGTAAACTCGCGATTGCGGAGAAGTGTTCGGCGCTCGGTGTGCCGGTAATTTCCGCGATGGGCGCGGGAAACAAGATCGATCCGACGAAATTCGTGGTGACGGATATCTATAAAACGTCCGTCTGTCCGCTGGCGGCGATCATGCGCCGGGAACTGCGGAAGCGCGGCGTACCGAAGCTGAAGGTGGTGTATTCCACGGAACCTGCGCTGAAACCCCTGTTCCAGCCGACGGACGAAATCGATGATAATAAGGAAGAAAACGCACCGAAGTCTCGTCGTGTGACGCCCGCGTCGGCGGCATTTGTCCCGTCGGTCTGCGGACTGATCATCGCGGGCGAGGTCATCCGTGACCTCTGCGGGATCGGAACCGACGGCAGCGGCAGAGAATCGTTCACAGAATAAAGGATAAAATCGTTCCTATGGAAAACAACGAAATGATCGAACTTCATCGCGATCCGGCGATGAGTACGCAGAAAAAATTCCGGAAAGAAATCTGGACGCCGTTCGTCTCGGCGGTGAAGGAGTATCAGCTCATCAAAGAAGGCGACCGGATTGCCGTCTGTATGTCGGGCGGAAAGGATTCCGCCCTGCTCGGTGTGCTGATGAAGATGCTGCACCGCTGGTCGGACTTCCCGTTTGAACTGGAATTTATCGCGATGGATCCCGGGTACAATCCGGAAAACCGCGCGAAGCTGATTGCAAACTGTGAAAAACTGGAACTTCCCATTCATCTGTTCGAGACAAATATTTTTTCGGTGACGTCGAAAACGGAGAAAAATCCGTGCTATCTCTGTGCCAGAATGCGGCGCGGGCATCTGTATAGTTATGCAAAATCCCTCGGCTGCAACAAGATTGCGCTCGGACACCATTTTTCGGATGTGATCGAGACAACGCTGATGGGGATGCTCTGGGGCGCACAGATTCAGGGGATGCTCCCGAAGCTGCACAGCACGAATTACGACGGTATGGAGCTGATCCGTCCCTTGTACAAAGTGCATGAGGACGCGATTGTCGCGTGGGCGAATTACAACGGACTGTCGTTCCTGCAGTGCGCGTGCATCATGACCGAGCGTGCGCAGGTGGACGAAAACGCGTCGAAGCGGCGGGAGACGAAATTCCTCATCCGCGAGCTGAAAAAGACCAATCCCGACATCGAAAAGAACATTTTCAACAGCATTCACCGCGCAAACATCGATACGCTGGTGTCGTACAAACTGAAGGATGAGATGCACAGTTTTCTGGATAACTACGACGCCCCTCTTGACAACCTATAAGTTTTATGGTAAAATATCCTTACGGTTGTAGCCGTATCTGAGACGCTTGAAGGTGTCCGCAAAACATGGGTGTACCCCGTTTTTTTCGCGGCGCCTTTTTCTTTTTCCGGCGTGCGCGGCTATAAAAATTCAAGTGTCTCCGAGGTATTTTTCATGAAAGACAAAACAAAAATCGGCTCTCCGCTCCGTAAACTTACGTTTTCCGCGATGTTTCTCGCGCTCGCGCTCGTACTTCCTTTCCTGACCGGACAGATTCCGCAGGTCGGCGCGCTCCTTTCCCCGATGCACATTCCCGCGTTCCTCTGCGGACTGGTATGCGGTCCGCTGTGGGGAGGTGTCGTCGGATTCGTGTCACCTCTGCTGCGTTTCCTGATGTTCTCCATGCCCCCGGTCATGGCGGCGATCCCGATGGCGTTCGAACTCGCCGCCTACGGTGCTGCCGCAGGAGTTCTCTACCGTGTATTCGACAAGATTCTCGGCAAAAAAATTCCGTCCCTGTATGCCGCACTTGTGATCGCCATGCTCGGCGGACGTGTTGTCAATGCGCTTGTGAAATCCGCCGTCCTCGGTCTGTCCGGCAGCGAATTCTCCCTCGTCGTGATTTTCATCGAACTTTTCACCGGTACATGGGCGGGAATTCTTCTCCAGCTTGTGATTATCCCGCCGCTTGTGGTGGTACTGGAAAAGTTTGTGGTTGCCCGCAAGAGCTGACTTTGGGCATCTTTCCGGAAAATCCATGGAAAATCTTTCGTTTTTAATAAAGAATTCATGAAATAAGTATTGAATTTTGCGCGGAATGTGGTATACTAATACTGTATTTCGTGATACAAATCCCATAACGAAAGGAAGATTCCCATGAAGAAAGATAACACCTCCCTCCTGAAGGGTATTTTCGTTGCGATCGGCGCGCTTGTAAGTATCGCTGCTCTCGTTGTTGTCGTTTACACTGTATTTAAGAAGTATTTCAAGGTTACGTTCGAATGTGACGGCTGCTGCGACTGCTGCGAAGACGAATGCTTCGCTGACGAAGACGCCTGCTACGAACCCATCTGCTGCTGCGAAGACGAAGAAGAAGTTGTCGAAGAAGCTGCAGACGAAGCAGAAGACGCTGAATAATTCAGTCTCCTACGGAAAAACGAAAGGACATCGGAAGATGTCCTTTTTGCTTTATGTTGAGTTTTGCGCGATGTCTCTACTTGGCGTTGTGTTTGCCCAATATTACCTCCATTGCGCACAACTTTAGATTGTGGTATAATACAGTCACAGGAACAACCGGTGTTCTTTACAGAAATCTTACAACACAAAGGAGATATATAATGGATATCACAACGATGGGCGAACGGATCAAGGAACTGCGCAAGAATGCGGGAATGACGCAGGAGGAACTCGGCGCAAAGATCGGCGTGACCGCGCAGGCGGTGTCGAAATGGGAATGCGGCAGCGTGCCGGATACCGAACTGATTCCGAAAATCGCGGACTGCTTTGATGTGTCGATCGACGCACTGTTCGGACGGGAATATGAGAATTATGATGTGTATGAACTCATGTCCAAGTATATCGTGGGCGATACGGAAACCCCGAAGGAAGGTCTCCGTAAGGCAGCAATCGAACGTGCGTTTGAAACCTGCGGCATGACGCTAAGCAGTACGATGTTCCTTCGGGACGACAATACGGAAAATATGTTTGTCGAAAAGTTTCATCAGAGCATGGATTCCGTTAAGGACATGATGGAACATAAAAGCAAACACAGCCTTTCCGATAAGGACGATCTCACCGCGCTGATGGATCGTACCGAAGAAATGCCCTTCTTCCTGTATATGCCCGAAGGAAAGGATCGTGGAAAGAAACTTCTCGAAAATACCGACTATGGGATGCTGTTCTCCACGCTTGCCGACCCGGATTTCTTCAACGCCGCCGTATGGGTACAGGGACATCAGGTGAGTAAGAACGCAAAAGAACCGTGGGAAGCGCGTTTCACAAAGAAAACCTTTATTGAAAAAATCGGAATTCCCGAAGAACGTGCGGATGAACTTCTCGACAAACTCCGCCGGTTCAATCTGATCCGCGTGGAAACACTTGAACTGGATGATACGGTGATTCCGGTCTATTATACACGTTGGAATCCCTATTTCCTCATGTTTCTTCAGATTGCTTACTACTATCTTCACTGTCCGAAGTCCTTTTACGGCAGTGCCAGCGGACGCTATAATCCCCCGCTGAAACTCGATGACTGACACCCAAAAGGAGAAAATATAATGAAGCGCGAAGAACTCAAGAAATACTACATCGACGCAAAGCCCATCCCGATGGATGACGAAATCATCGAACGGCTCCGTCCCCTCGTGGATGCGGAAGGCGAATGGACGGGCGACGTTTCGCTGACGCGCGAGGAAGCCGCGTACGATATCGACTGCTTTTTCGACCTTCTGAAATACTGCTACGCGGGCTACAATTACTACGCGGACAAAATTGATTTCGCACAGGCGAAGGCAGATGTTCTCGCCGCTCTGCCGGAAACCGGAATTACCGCCGTGGGTGTAAAGGATGCCATTTATTACACGCTGAAGCCGCACATCAACGACACCCATTTCGGTTTCCAGTGCGGCGGATGGAATTCGTTCCAGAAATCGTGCAACGCATGGTTCACGGGACTGACCGTGGAGGAATGCGAGGACGGGTACAAGGTCATCCGCAAGGAAACGGGAGACGTGAATGTCGGGCATATTTTCACGGCAGAGGAAACCGACGGACATCGGTTTGAAACCTTCCCCAACGCGAACGGAGCAAAACGGTATTATATCGGCGTACTGTCCTCAGACAAGCCGGAAACGCTCGAAATTGGCGGATTCACCCTGCCGCTCCACCTCTGCCGTCTGACATCCTTCCGTGAAGCGAAGGGAGAAGCTGCATGGTCGCAGTGGACATGGAACAGCCTCCAGCTTGTCAAGCACGTTTCCTATGGAAATTCCGAAGTTAAACTTACCAGAGAGGCGTTTCAGCTCACGGAAGATGCCGATCCGTTCCGGGAGTTCGGCGAAAAAATGTCCAAAGAACCGGTCTTCATGTGGAGTCTGCTCGGCAACAGCGGCGGAAACAGCGTTTATCCTCAGGCGTTTGTTGAAGCACTGAATGCTCATGCGGCATGGGAAAGCGACTGCGCGATTCTTGATAATCCGCTTCTTGATAAGGAAAAAACAGAAAAGGTATCGGAATGTCATGTATATTCGGGCGAAACGATCGATCATACCAAGGCGAAATACGAAGGACGGGTGTTCGTTTTCCAGAATAAGGGGGTAGCATCCTCTGCAGAAGCGGCAATCAGTTATGCGCGTTCCCTCAAAAATGTCTGCTTTGTCGGCACATCGACCGCCGGATGCGGTCAGTTCGGCGATCTCCGGAAATACCGCCTGCCCAATTCCGGAATTTACTTTGTCATGGGCTACAAAGTGTTCAACGAAAACGGCTTTGAAGAAGGTGTCGGCTTCATGCCCGACTACTGGCTTGACGTAAGCGATGTATGGGGAGTATGCGATGAAACGGAGACTTTCATCAAGATGATGCACTACGATCTCCGTCCGGAAGACTGGGGAATCCAGCTGAAAAACCATATTTCCGACGATGTCGAACGTCTGGTACGGGATATCAAAGATTACGCAACCCGCGCAGACCTCAGCGAAGAAAAAAAGGCGGAACTGCTCCGTCTCGGCGAACGCATCCGCGCCGATGTGGAAGCGGCAATGGAATAAACAAAAAGGGAGATACCCCAAACCAAGGGTATCTCCCATATTTTTTCATATAGTCCAAAAGTTTTTGGGGTGGGGTCCGGGGAGGGACTTTTTTCAAAAAGTTTCTCCCCGGAAAGCTCCGTTTCCCTTTTACTTACTTTACCAGATGTCTCTTGATCTTTCTGCTGGAGGTCTTTTCGAATTCGGTCTTGCGGAACTCGAGCTTGTGAATCTGCTTGAAGCTCGGCAGCTTCTTGTTCAGTGCCGCGATGGACTTCTGGATTTCACAGCGGATGTCGTTTTCGGAGAGATCCGGGTACTTTTCGTATGCCGGGAAGATGACCGCCACCAGCTTCGTTTCGCCGGTATCTTCTTCCGTGCGTCCCACAACCACGGATTCCGCGATCGTGTCGATGCGTTCGAGATATTCTTCGATTTCTTCCGGGAAGACGTTCTTGCCGTTGTCCAGAACGATGACGGACTTCATACGGCCCGTGATGGTCAGATAGCCGTCCTTGTCCATGTAGCCGACGTCGCCGGTGCGGAACCAGCCGTCGTCCGTGAACGCGTCCGCGTTTGCCTCGTCGTTGTTCATGTAACCGAGCATGACGTTGTCACCCCTGACCTGAACTTCACCGGAAATGTAGCCGAGATCGTTTTCTTCGGTGCCTTCGATGCGGATTTCACAGCACGGTACCGCGGGACCGACGGAACCCGGCTTGCGCTTCCAGTACGGCGTGACCGCAACGAGCGGAGAACATTCCGTGATGCCGTAGCCTTCGTAGATGGAAATGCCGAACGCTTCAAAGGTTTCGATCATTTCGGGGCTGAGAGCCGCGCCGCCGCAGATGATCTTGTGCAGACGGCCGCCGAACGCTTCGCGCACGTCCTTGAAGATTTTGTCGCTCAGGTCGATGCCCGCGAGGGACAGCCTGCTCGCCACCTTCGTGCCGACCGCGAGGATCTTATCCTTGCCGGAGCGCTTTGCTTCGGACTGGATTTTCTTGTACATCGTCGTCACGAACATCGGAACGAGAACAAGCCCGGTCGGCTGGTATTCCTTGAAGTTCTTCATCGCGTGGCGGATGGAGTCGTTGATGCAGATTTTCGCGCCGTAGTTTGCCGCCGCGAGGGTACATGCCAGCTCATAGGTGTGATGCAGCGGAAGAACGGATACGAGGACGTCTTCCTTGCAGAAGTAAACCTGCGTGCAGGCGGAGGTCACAACGGAGAAAATGTTGCGCTGGCAGAGCATGACGCACTTCGACGAACCGGTCGTACCGGAGGTGAAGAGAATCTGTGCCATGCGTTCGGTATCGGTGTCGGGGAGGAATTCGCGTTCGCTTTCCGCGCCGATGCGGAGCATACGGTCGAGGGATGTCACAACGGCATTGCCGACGGCGACGGGGGTGTCGTCCGCGGGTTCCATCGGGAAGAGGTTGGTCAGGGTCGTGTGACCGTCCGCGAGTTCCGGAATGACCTTGTTGAAGGTCGCGGAATAAACGATGCCGGCCGCGTCCGCGACGGTGAGGAATTTCGCGAGTTCATCGTGTGCGAGTTCCTTGTCGAGCGGAAGAGCGACGTTGCCGGAGGAAAGAATCGCGAGGTAGGAGATGATCCAGTACGGGGAGGTTTCGCCGATGATGCCGATGACGCGGTGCGCGTTTTCGCCGTAGGTCGCGGTCAGCGCGAGCGCGAGACAGCGGACGTTTTCGAGGAGTTCGCCGTAAGTGAGCTCATGGGCTTCGCCGTGTTCCTTCCATGCAAAGATGGTGCGGTCGGAATATTCCTGCAGGGCGTCCAGATATTCCGCGACGTTTGCGACGGCACGGAATTCATGCACCTGCTTCTTTTTATTTTTGACTCGATACGTTTTTTTCATGATATCTCCGATGTATATTCTATATGATAATGTTATGAATAGGGATCATTATACTGTGATGCTGTTTTTTACCGCTACCCACTATTATACATGAAAAGATTCGCTGTGGCAAGACCTGACGGAAAAATTCAATTGTAAATAATTATTTACTGTTCGGGATTTAAAATGACTGATGACCGAAAACGGCCGGATATTATTTCTGTCCCGCCGTTTCCATATTCCGTCTTGCCGCGGAGAGCATCAGCTTGAGACGGTTTTCCTGGTTGACCGCGGACGCGCCCGCGTCGTAGTCGATGGCAACGATATTCGCACCGGGGATTTTTTCTTTGATCGGCTTCATCATGCCCTTGCCGCAGATGTGGTTCGGGAGACAGCCGAAGGGCTGCGTGCAGACGATGTTCATGACGCCGGAGTCCGCCAGCTCGATCATTTCCGCGACGAGGAGCCAGCCTTCGCCCATCTTCGTGCCGTGACCGACGAAATCCTTCGCCAGCTCGACGGTGTGCGTGAACGGGGTCATCGGGCGGAAGGTACCTTCTTCCTTGATCGCGGCGATCATGTCCGCCTGCTTTGCGCAGAGGAATTTGTAGGCGATCCGGTTCATGAGGTGCTTTGCGCCGCCGAGGTGGTACAGCTCAAAGTCCATGATGCCGTTGTAGACGCAGTAGTTGAAGAAGTCGAGCAGCCCCGGCATGACGACCTCAGCCCCTTCGGAAACGAGAAAATCGTCGAGGTAGTTGTTGCCGAGCGGGGAGAACTTGACGTAGATTTCCCCGACCACGCCGACGCGCACGGGTTTGCGGTCTTCACGCGGGATTTTCGCAAAATCGCGGAGGATGGCGCGGTAGTTCTGCTTGATTTTACGGTAGTTGACGGAATGGCTCAGCTCTTTTACGAGCGTGTCCGTCCACTTTTCGCAGAGACGCATCGCGTCGCCCTTGTTTTTCTCAACGGGGCGCACCTGATTCACGATCGCCATGAGCAGGTCGCCGTAGAGGACAGCATACGCCATCCGGTAGTACATGGGGACGGAATTCGGGAATCCGGGATGGGTTTCGATGCCGGAAAGACCGAGCGGGATGACGGGAACGTCGTCCATGCCGGCGTTGATGAGCGCTTTCCGGAGAAGGGAGACGTAGTTGGAGGCACGGCAGCCGCCGCCGGTCTGGAACTGGAGCAGCGCGCACTTGTGCGGGTCGTATTTGCCCGACTGGAGCGCGTCGATCAGCTGCCCGAT
>JBGVOJ010000540.1:0-4262 GCA_045126415.1 Eubacteriales bacterium
CGTACTGATGGAAGCAAATCGCACGGGCGCGTCGCTGTGTCTCCCGAAGCCGGCGGATTATGAAGCGTTGTATTCCGGTGCGGAAACAATCCTGAAAAACCGCGGTACCACAGGCAGCTCCGCCGGAGAGGACATTTACCATAAGGAAAACTCCGCCGTCCCGTACGATCTCGAAACGCAGGTCACGCGGATCATTCACCAGATCGGCGTTCCAGCGCACATCAAGGGATACCAGTATCTCCGCACCGCGATTCTGATGACGATTTCCGACAACGACATCATCAACTCCGTCACCAAGGTTCTGTACCCGTCAGTCGCAAAGAAATATCAGACAACCACTTCCCGTGTGGAACGCGCCATCCGCCACGCCATCGAAGTGGCATGGGATCGCGGCGACGTGGACACCCTCAACTCCTACTTCGGCTACACCATCCAGAACAGCCGCGGCAAACCGACCAACAGCGAATTCATCGCCATGATCGCCGACAATCTGCGGCTGAAGTATAAGATCAAATGAAGTTTTTCGGGGAGGACCTTTTTAAGGAAAAGGTCCTCCCCGAACCCCTCTCCAAAACCTTTTCAGACAAATGATAACATAGTTATGCTGAAATTTCAAGCAAAGGTTGGTTGACATTTTACGAGGATATTGGACGCTTGGTTGATTTACGGCTCGCCGCTGAGGACGATGGTGCCGCTTAAATCGGTGCGGTGGACTTCGAAACCGTAGTCTGCGAAGAGATCGAGGGTTTCCTGATGCGGGTGACCGTAGGAATTGCCGGTGCCGCAGGAAATGACCGCCACGCCGGGGGTGACGAGGTCGAGGAATTCACTGGTGGAAGAGGTGGAAGATCCGTGATGACCGACCTGAAGGATGTCGCAGTCGAGGATAGAACGGTCGTAGAGGGCGGAACCGGTGATGGAGGTATAGTTTTCCACCACCTGCATTTCCGCTTCGACTTCCGCGTCACCGGTCGTCATGATCGAGGTGGAGCCGACGTCGATACGCGCGATGATGCTGAGATTGTTCAGGTTGTCATCGTCCGGATTGAGGGAGTCAATGATGGTGATTTTGATATTACCGGTATCATAGACGGCATGTGCTTCGGAATAAATGACGTTGATGTTCTGCTCTTCGATCCGCTCCATCGCGTTCTGATAGAACCGTGTGTCCACTTCCTTCTCCGGCATAATGACATTGGCGACTTCGACCGTATCAAGGATATCCGCCGCGCCGCCCATGTGGTCTTCGTGAGGATGCGTGATGATAAAATAGTCGATCACATCCACGTAATTCTTCACGTATTCCGCAGCGGCTTCCCCTGCCGAAACGGGGCCGGCGTCGATCAGCACGGAATCGCCGTTGTAGGTGATGAGCGTACAGTCGCCCTGTCCGACGTCCACGAAGTGCATCGCCGGCTTGCCGTCCACCAGACCGCCGGTCGTCGCAGTGTTCTCTGAAGGAGAGAGCGCCTGATCGCCGAACAGAATCCCTAGAATAAAGATGATGAGTGCAAGGATAATCTCGGTCAGGGTAAGTTTTTTGGATGATTTCTTTTTGCTTCTTGCCATATTGTTCTCCAGAGTTATGTATTCGGGCGGACAGCATTACGCTGCCCTGGCCCGTTTTTCGTTTTCTTCATTGAGTTCGAAGACCTCAATACGGTCGAAAAAACGCCGCACAAGACTGCTGAATCCGCACGCCGGAAAGGAAATCAGGAACCACAGGAACGAGAACGCCGGGCAGATCTGTCCGAGGAAATTCCCGTACATACCGGAATAATCCCAGACGTTCAGCCCGAGCATCAGGTTCACGATCACCCCGACCGCGAGTTCCACCACCGTGATGACCGCACAGCCGAGCGCACAGCGGAAAGCCATGCTCCGGTGCCGCAGACGGTGGTTGAGCAGATGAATCGCCAGCACGCAGATTCCGCCCGCGATGGTCATGCTCCAGTGCGTAAAGCCGCGCCACATCATTTCGAGCAGGCCGTAGATCACGCCGCCGGCGAGAAAGATGCAGACGTACTCCGCTTTTCTTATCATAAAAATCACCCCTGCTATGGTTTGACGCAATACAGGGGTGATATTCATGCCTCTTAATATTTTCTCTGCTGACGTTCCTGATGACGTTCCGCTTCGAGCTGTTCAAGAAGTTCGTTGCGCTTCTTGTTTTCTTCTTCTTCGGATTCCTGGAAGTCCATCTTTTCCTTGAAACCTGCGCGGACACCCTTGATCAGGCACGGTACAACGAGAACCATGCTGGTCAGTATAGCGAGCGCACGCCATCCGAATGCGACCTTGATACCTTCGTTGATACTGCGTTCCGCACGGCAGTAGAAGATGCCGAGATACTTGGCGGGACCGATGATAAAGTCGATGTTCATGACAAGACCGACAAACACGTAAACGACTACGGCAACCACAACCGAAACCGTGAGATAGCGCATATCCATCTTGCGGTCATAGCCGTTCTGGAATGCGATCATCGCGTCGCTTTCTCCGGCCTTCTTGGAAAGACCCAGACCGCCGAAGCAGAGAATCGCAAGACCGAGAACCGCATTGATGAGGTTCTGTGCGTCATAGACGATCTGGCTGCCGGTGGAACTTTTGGCGATCGCCACACCGAAAATGCCTGCCGGAATCATGCTGACAATATAGGACATAACGCCGAGCGCACACAGGAAGACGAACAGCAGAAGTCCCTGCAGTGCTGCCTGCTTCGTGCGTTCCTTATACATACCGTTCTTGAACGTCGCGTTCATGTCAGCCGGACCGCTGTTTTTTTCTCTTGCCATACCGTTTACCCTGCCCGTGGATCACAGGCCCTTTCTGAAAATGATGTGTTTATAGAACTTCAGCGGAATACCCCGAAAACGAGGCATTCCGCGATATTCCGTAAATATTTTACTTGCTGTCACCGTCTGCAGGAGCTTCGATGGCATCCGCCTTCGGAGTGCCGAGGTATTCGGGGAGCTGCATGCCGGCCATGTCAAAGAGTTCCGTAAGCGGAGGAACGCTCTTGTAGAGACCGGAAATGAAATCTGCCGTCGTACCCTTGCCGCCGTCGGACTTCGCGCCGCTGTCCCAGACGGTGATCTTGTCGATCTGGAGATTCTTGATTGCTTCGACCTGAATGCGGGTGACTTCTTCAAGCTTGTCGGCGATCATGAGACGGATTGCGTCGTTTGCTTCGCCGCCCGCAGACTGGACGAGTTCGCGGAAACCTTCCGCCTGCTTCATGAGGATTTCCTTCGCACCGTTTGCTTCCGCCTGCATCTTGAGGAGCGTTGCATCCGCTTCACCCTTTGCACGGCGGCGGATCTGTTCTGCCTGTGCTTCGGCTTCGAGTTCGAGCTTCTTCTTTTCGATTTCGGTCTTGATGATAACGTCCGCTTCGAGCTTCGCCTGTTCGAAGTGCGCACGCGCTTCTTCGGCCGCTCTCTTTGCTTCGTAGGATTCTTCTTCCGCTCTCGCCTTTGCGATGTTTTCGGCAGCGACCGCACGCTTCTGTGCTTCCGCTTCCTTTTCACGTCTGGACGCGTCGGATTCCGCAATCAGGGCCTTTGCTTCGTTTTCACCGGTGATCGCTTCGGAGTTGGACTTCGAAACGGAGATACGGCGGTCACGTTCCGCTTCCGCAGAACCGATCGCACCGACACGTTCCGCTTCCGCAACGGAGATCTTCGCGTCGTTGATCGCCTTTGCAGCCGCTTCCTGACCGAGAGCCACAATGTAGCCGGATTCGTCGGTGATGTCGGTGACGTTGACGTTGATGAGACGGAGGCCGATCTTCTTGAGTTCGGTTTCGACGTTGGAGGAAACCGCTTCAAGGAACTTGTCGCGGTCGGAGTTGATTTCTTCGATATCCATCGTCGCGATGATGAGACGCATCTGACCGAAGATGATATCTTCCGCGATCTGCTTGATTTCGTCGATCTTGATGCCGAGAAGACGTTCGGCCGCGTTCTGCATCACGCCGTTTTCGGTGGAAATACCGACGGTAAAGCGGGACGGAACGTCAACGCGGATGTTCTGCTTGGACAGTGCGTTGCGGAGGTCCACCTGAATGGACATCGGGGTCAGATCGAGGTATTCGTACGCCTGAATGACGGGCCAGATGAATGCTGCGCCGCCGTGGATACACTTGGCGGAGCGCTGGGAGCCGTCCTGCGCGGTGCCGACTTTACCGTAGATGACGAGAACCTTGTCGGACGGGCATTTCCGGTAGCGCGACAGGATCACGATAAGGGTCGTGAGAACGA
>JBGVOJ010000541.1:0-1302 GCA_045126415.1 Eubacteriales bacterium
AAGCCTCTGCGAATCGGTCAACTATCCCGCGTTCGGCGGCGCAAAGGCTGTCACTCTTCCCGACATCGTCTCCGATGAACACCCCGAATTTTCAGGCTTTATCCGCTACGAAACCGAGTTTACCGCTGATAGGAACCATACATATACCCTCGAAATTACGGATGCCATGGAAGGGGTTGAAGTTTTCGTCAACGGCAGGAGCCTCGGGATTCAGCTCGCACCGGGTTTCCGATACGATCTTACCGGAACCCTTGCCGACGGCGCAAACAAACTCACGATCGAGGTCGCAACAACAGCGGAACGTGAGGTTTACACCATTTATCAGGCGAAAGGCTATCGCAGCCACTTTATCCCCGAAGATCCCACCGGCATTACCGGCACGGTCAGGTTTTATAAGAAATAAGTTATCATTAGACTGTACCTGTCCGCCCCGGCCACATTTTTCCTGCGGCAGTATCCCAATAAAAAAACTTCCGCAAAATTTCATGAATAAAAATCCAAAAAAGCTCTTGACATCTCAGAAATTTGTGCTAAAATATTGTCATAAACCAAACAAACCAACAAAGGCATTTGAGCAGAATAAAGTAATACGACTGATGCGTCCCAGAGAGTTGTCGGGTTATTTATGGCCAGTGGTGCGAGACAATGACCGTCACCGTATGAAGTTCCTTCTGCGAGCCGTGTGCTGAACTGTCCCTTATGCATGCTCAAGTAGGCACAACGGGTGCGACCGTTACATCGCTGAGACTTTTAAGCCTTATAAGGTTCTGACTGCGAGGTCAGTACGAAAGCAGAGTGGTATCGCGGAAAATTTCGTCCCTGTATGTTTATGCAGGGACTTTTTATTTTTTTACAGTTCCGTATACCGTTCAATTCTACCGGAAACGGAGGGAAAACATGAAAAAACTCCTTCTTCTGTCTGTGCTTCTTATCCTGTTCGGGACGATTCTTCCGTCCTGCGGCGGAGCACAGTACACCGTGGGGATCTGCCAGCAGATGCCTCACATTGCGCTCGATTCCGCAACCCAGGGCTTCAAAGATGCGCTGGAAGCGGAACTCGGCAAAGGAAATGTGGCGTTTCTGGAGCAGAATGCTCACGGGGAATCCACCTCCTGCACATCCATCATCAACAATTTCGTCAACCGGAATGTGGATCTGATCCTTGCCAACGCGACAACCGCCCTGCAGGCAGCCGTCAACGGCACCACGACCATTCCCGTTCTCGGCACATCCGTCACCGACTACGGAACCGTGCTGGGGATCGAAAATTTTGACGGATTGACCGGAACCAATGTCTCGGGA
>JBGVOJ010000542.1:0-5960 GCA_045126415.1 Eubacteriales bacterium
CTGTCAGGGCACGCGATACCTTTTTTTCCATCTCACGCGGCGTATCGGACAACTTCAGCGGGATGTTCATTTTTTTGTACATCCGGATAAGCATGACATATGCGTAGCAGAGCTGTTCGTCATAGGTTTTCAGTTTTCCGAGACGCTGCAGGAAGAGCTTGTAAGTATCTGTGGAATCCGCGAGTTCCGTAAAATCATTGATATCGGCGGTCTGGAGTTTTTTCTTTTCATCTTTATAATTGTACATTCCTCCGACAGCATTCGGGTCGAACGATGTCCTGAAAATATCTGTACCGATAAAGATCGTTGTAAAAAAATCGATCAGCCAGGCTTTTGCAGCACGGAAAGCTTTCTGAAGCACCCCGGTACGCAGACCGACAATGATTGCCGCCAGTGTCAACCCGCCTGCAAAGAAATAGGAGAGCAAGATCCGGTCTCCTTGATCCATCATCGCATTTTTCATGAAAAGATCGGCTGCTTCGTCCCCTTCCAGATAGGCATACTCATCGTATTCACTTTCCGGATTGGTAACACTGTAGAAAAACTTATACATCACATAGATCAGAAGGATCCGTCCGAGTAAATACAGACCGGACAGCATGACATATGTGACTGCAAATACACCAAGCAGGCAGAGGAACAGCATGAATACCAGAAAAAGATTATACATCCGGGCTGAAGGAGTCATGACCGAAACGACGGAGCCGCGGTATTTTTGCTGAAGGCTGTTCTGATTGAAGATAATCATCATACAGATGAGATAAACGGCAAATACGATACCCAGAACAGTGAGCGTGTTACTTCCGGGCTGAGATGTTACAAGCGTGAGCGCAAACTCGATAAAGAATATCGCAGCACTGGCAAGCAGAATGTAGACATTGGCAAGACGATCCAACGGATAGAACCAGATCACACATCCCGAAATCGCGGAAACCAGAAAGATTACTGCCATCAGAATAGCGTAAATAATCGTTGTATAAGCGATAATACCGGCATTGGACATTGCCTGCATGACTGCATTGTGAATCAGTAAGACAGGTACCGACAGAATGATAATAATAGTGATCGGTACTCCGGCATATTTCAGAGAGAATCCTTCGAGGATTCCTTCCTGGAAGGAACCGAAACCATCCGTGGAGGCAGTTTTATGCGCCGCTTTGCAGACTGCGTTCTGTACAATATATCCGAAGACGGTACTGAGAACCGCAATCGTAGTCAGAATCAGTGCCGAATGAGGAAAGGTGCCGTTCAGCAGCATCAAGGCCAACGGAACCATCATCATTGCCACGGCAAGCAGAGAGACCAGATTGAAAATCCGGTGAAAGAAATTATTCAGATTCATACGGTCACTCCTCCTCCAGATAGGTTTTGAAGTGGACTTCGATATCTTCGGGAATAATTGCTGCATTAATGCTTGCGGATGTGATATAGAAAATCACGGTGATACCGATTTTACGGAGAGCGTAGCAGAAATTGATCATTCGTTCGCTGAGATATGAGGAAACGAAAATGATATTGCCGCCGCTGGTATATCCGTAAGGATTCTCCAAAATATGATCGAGCATCTTTTCGATCGGGGTGGAGATCATCAGTTCCAATTGAGCAAGCATACGCAGCGAGGTGATGATATTTGTTTTTCCTTTGAAAACAGGTGAAACAAAGATTTTCTTGCCGATCTTGTCGTCGGCGTCCCGTGCTGCGGAAAGAGAACTTTCACCGAATTGTTCCGGCGGTGTATTGCATATGAACCGGACCGGTACATTCTCACTGGATACACTGTCAAGAATGGAGGCAATGACGGTCAGGCAGAGTTCAACAGGAGCACGGGAACTGGGCGGACCGGGGATCATCTTCTCAATATCACGGGCCTGCATATTCATGATGATATTGAACTGGTGACGGTTCGTGAATTCTTCGAGGTTGACCATAAGCGTATTATGCACGGCAGTCTGTACCCAGTTGATACGGTTCATCGGGTCACCGGGGGTATATTCCCGGACACCGGCTTTCATCAGCGGATCGGACAGCAGACTGGATTGTACGACGAAATCTCCACTGGTGTATTTGGAAGAGGTAAAGTGTTTTTCGAGATTGATCGCTTTCGGAAGAACCACAATCGTCTGTCTGGAATCTTTCCCCGGTTCGAAAACTTTTGCCATTGTATTGTAGCCGAGTATATCATCTGCAAGCATTGTGACGCTGCCGAGATGATAGGTCCCGCGTGTATCACAGCGCACACGCCAGCGACGACGGATCTGCTGATGACCGCGCATGACAAAAATACTGTGAATGATACGTGGATAGGTGGATTTCAATTCACCGGTCTTTTTGTCGGATTCAACGATATGAAATGTCAGACCATCCGGCAGTTCCGTGTCAACTTTAAGGTATGGCAGAGGAAGAGATTTGTTGTTTTTGATTTCTTCATATATGTAGATTTCCTCGTCCTCAAACACTTCGCCCGTCGATACAGTGACATTGTATTCAATGTTGTCAAGGGCATGCTTTTTATAGATGCGCCCCTGTACAACAAATACGATCAGTACGGATATCGCAAGCGCAATAAATATCATAGAATACTCCTTTCCTTTTAATAATTGAAAGAAGTTTTACTCAATCGGTGCGCGAACGGTATCCAGAATATATTCGATCACCTGCTCATTGGTATCAGTCAGACGGATGGTGTTCTGGGAACGTGTAATAATACGATGGGACAGGACGGGGATCGCAATCTTCTTTACGTCATCCGGAAGTACATAATCACGTCCCATGATTGCTGCATATGCCTGGGATGCACGCATCATTGCCAGTGTTGCACGCGGGCTGACACCGAGACGGAGACGGTCGCTGTTGCGGGTCGCGTCGGCGATGTCGATGATATAGTCCTTAATCGGATCACTGACCGTGATATTTCTGACCATATCACAGGCGGTTCGGATTTCCTCCTGCGTACAGACGGGTGCAAGTGTTTCGAGAGGGCTTGCTCCGCCATATTGGGTCAGGACATTTTTTTCCGCATTATGCTCCGGATAACCGAGGGACAGCTTCATGAGAAAACGGTCCATCTGTGCTTCCGGGAGCGGAAATGTTCCCTGAGATTCGATCGGGTTCTGGGTTGCGATGACAAAGAAAGGTTCATCAAGATTGTAGGTCACGCCGTCAATGGTTGCCTGATGTTCTCCCATACATTCAAGCAGTGCGGACTGGGTTCGCGGTGTGGTACGGTTGATTTCGTCGGCCAGCAGAATATTGGTAAATACCGGACCGCGTCGGAAAACAAAGTCCGTGGTTTTCTGATTGAAATAGTTGACGCCGGTGATGTCGGAAGGAAGAAGGTCGGGAGTGAACTGAATTCGTTTAGTGTCGGCGGAAATGGATTTTGCCAGTGCTTTTGCCAGTGTGGTTTTTCCGGTGCCGGGAATATCGTCCAGCAGAACATGTCCGCGGCACAGAAGCGCAGTCACTACAAAGATGATCTGTTCTTCCTTACCGAAAATCGCATGTCCTACATTTTCAATAACATTTCGGGCAGTCTTGGAAATGATTTCGGAATACATGGTCTTTCTCCTTCAATTTAATTTTGTTGTAATTGGAAAACAGGTTTAAGAGGATTATCCTGTCAGAAACGTTCTTTCGGAAAATACTCCAGAATCACTTCTTCGCCGGTCAGGTCACGCATGATTTCTTTGTACGGACGTCCGATCTGGCTGACAATAAAGGTACAGGAAGAAGCATCAATGGTCATTTCTGCTTTGGTGTACAATTCCCCGCGGAACGTGACATATTCAACGGAGAGACGTCTGATTTTTCCGGTGTATGGATTCCATTCTTCCGGTACATGACGACCGCGGAAGAGAATATTGCCTTTATATTCATCACCGGTAGTGTTGGTGATATAGAAAATATCACATCCGGCATATTTTTTATGAATATAATTCATGGAACAGCCGCGCGCAAGGCGTTTGTCAAGACCGATTTTCATGAAGTCCGGAAGATTGTAGTTCAGCATACCAAAGAATTCACGGCGGGGCATCTTGTCAATATACACATCCGGTGCAAATTCGAAATTGCGTACTGCCTGATAAAGAATATCGGCTGAAACAGTTTCCGTGCGATCGGCAGAAGTACGGTTTGACGGGAAGAAATAGGCCTTACCGCCGTTTTCATTGGAGTTTTTATAATAACGCAGATAAGTACGCTGATCGCCGATCTCTTTTCCGAAGATGTGCATCATGATTTCGCGGACCTCGCGATCCTCATCCGATTCAGTATGGATTGCGGTATTCTGATCAGCAAATGTCTGGGCACACTCGAAAGCGGTTGTGGGAAGATTATCCGTGGAAATTACCTTCCCGCCTTCGTCAAAGAATTTTTTGATAACCCGCAGAGCTTTGACGCTGATGATCGACATTGCCGGCAGAACAATCAGTTTGTATTTCATGGTTGTCTTGTCATTGGGAACGAATAATGTGCCTTCTTCCGCAAATGCGCGTTCAGTAACGATGTCAGGATGCAGGAACGTAGTGTCGATACCGATATAATTAAGGAAGCTATTCATCATTTCCATATAGTCGGCATTGTCAGGGGTAGAAGGATATTCGAAACCGGTTTCCGTATCTGACTGGTACAGATAGGAATGTCCGTGCAGAGAATGGATCGGGTAAAGAATTGCGGCTTCACTGATGTGCTCTCCGCCGCGCAGAAGAGTCTGAACACGTGTTGCAAATTCGGAAAACTCAGCAAGGTCATCCCCCTTGGTGAAGATGGAGCCCCAGGCGTGTGCATCCGCGTCATTTGCTTTTTCATCGGTGCGGTCTTCTCCGAGGTGAGCAAATACCATGTTGACACCACGGACATAAGCATTCATGGATTCACGGTAAATTATATCCCGATTGAGGAGACTGAAATACTTGAAAAGATCGGCCGTTACGGTATCTGTGCCAAACTGGTCGGCGGCACCAGACACAACACGTATACCATTCAGTCCGTAAAGATATGCAAACGGCATGGAGATCCCGGGGGCGGCAGCGTATTTATGCAGCATCTGACCGTCACCGAACAGCCAGGAACAGGCTACCGACTTCCCTTCTGCCGGATAACCGGTACAGAGAATATTGTGCGCACGACAGATATCTGCTGCAGCTTTCAGATAACCATCGGTAAGCATTTTTGCTCGACAGGCCATCAGCATACTTTTGTAGCGTTTGGAAAATCCTCCAAAATCGCGGAACAGCAGCGGATAGTACGGGGCAGGGTCGATTCCGAATTGTTCTGTGAATACTTTGTTAAAATCCGTGTGCCACATCCGGCGGTTTTTTCCGGCATACATGATATTACGGTAAATAAAGATATCAATAGGGGAGTCTTCACCATCCTTATATCCAAGACGGTTCAGCAGTTCATGGAATGTACGCTTCAAATATTCGGATGAAATATCATAATCCATGAGGTCGATGGAATTGGAATCCACATCCGGCTCGCAGACATATTCTTCGATATTCCAGTTGCCGTCCGGCACAGTCCATTCCAGTGTTTCGCCTTCTTTGATGTATTTTCTCAGATCAAGAATAGTAAGGTCGTCATCGTTGATCGCTACAAGAGACATCAGTTCTTCCGGAGCACGGAGTCTGCGCTTCAGAAGTTGCCCTTCCGTACAGGCGTATTCATATTTGACGAGAACATTGCAGACCACTGCTTCTTTTGCATTGCCGGAGGAGGCGATGTATTCCCGCATAAGATAAGTATCGTCCATATATCCGACAGCCAGAGCGTTTGCTCGTGTTTCTTTCTGAATATGGCGGTAAATGTTATAATATTCCTCCGATAACGGCTTGACGGTAAAATTTTTGTGGCTGAACGGTACAACTCCGCCAAAGCCGGATTTTTTATATCCGGAAATCAGTTTGGTCAGTTTTTCAGGGAGACTGAGATCATTTTTGCTGTCAATCGGAAGATATATA
>JBGVOJ010000543.1:0-9258 GCA_045126415.1 Eubacteriales bacterium
ATTTCTGAGGCTTATGCTGCGGTTTCCTGTGAGGATATTCTCGGTTGGTTTTCTGCCGCTGGTTATGTGCATTCTTTCCTGGAATTGCTCTAAACTATTATAGATGACAAAGTCTGTACAGATTTGGAGATTTTTATACGCCTTTTCCGCGGATAAAATCACGGATTCTGCAAACTATAGTTTCAATCAATATTTTTCAGGAGATCACATTGTCTAATAAAATCAAAACAAAAAATAAACCCAAGCGGGACTACCGCAAGATCGTGACCGGTGACCGGAAGGCGAAAAACGCGAAGCGCCGCCGTCACGATTTCGCGAACAAAACCTCATTCGGTGTGACCGTTGAGGGAACTTTCGCCTACAGCGGGCGCGGGTTCGGGTTCTGCATCCCCGACGAGGACTACGAACTGCCCGACATCTTCCTCCCGCCGCGCATGACGATGGGCGCAATGTCCGGCGACCGGATCAAGGTGAAGATCAATGGCCGTGCGGAAGGCGAAAAGCTCGAAGGGGAAGTTGTGGATGTGGAGTACGCGTGTGACTCCATCATCGGGACACTGCACCGCAAACGGGGGTATTCCTACGTCGTGCCGGACAGCAAGCGCTTCGGCGTAATGATCTACATTCCCGAAACCGCAGCGGACGCGGTGTGTGACGCGAATTCCGACCTTCTGAAGGTGGAAGTGCGGCCGTATGAGGAAGAATTCTTCACCCGTACCCGTTCGATCACGGTGCGCGGGCCGTACGATATGCCGTATTTTGACACGATGGGCGAGATCGCGAACGTCTTCGGCAGTGCGCTGACCAAAGATGCGAACTATGCGGCGATTCTCTATTCCGCAGGTATCCGCACGGAATTTCCGGAAACCGTCCTTCGCCACGCCGACGAAGTCTCGCGGGAAGAAATTCATCCTGTGGAAAACCGCACGGATTTGAGGGATAAACTCCTCCTCACCATCGACGGTGCAGGTGCGAAAGACCTCGACGACGCCATCTCCCTTGAACGCGACGGCGGAAACTGGATTCTCGGCGTGCACATCGCGGACGTTTCGCACTACGTCCGGCAGAACACCCCGACGGAATACGAGGCACGCGAGCGCGGAACGAGCGTCTACTTCACGGACAAAGTTGTACCGATGCTGCCGGAATCACTGTCGAACGGCGCGTGTTCACTGAACGCCGGAACGGACAAATACGCCCTCTCGGCGGAAATCACGCTCGCACCCGACGGACGGCGTGTCCGCACGAAAATCTTCAAATCCCTCATCCGCAGCACCGTACGCGGCGTATACGACGAAGTCAATGCCCTGTTCGCGGACGGCGAATCGAGCGTTTATTACGATAAATACCGGGATGTTTACCCGATGCTGACGGAGATGTACGAACTATACAGAATCCTCGCGGAAAACAGCCGGGAGCGCGGCGTGATGGAACTCGAGGACAGCGAAGCGGTCATCGTCCTCGACGGTGAAGGAAAGCCGGTCGACATCCAGCGCAGAGAACGGGGCGACGCGGAAAAACTGATCGAACAGTTCATGCTGCAGGCAAACTACGGCGTTGCGGAAACGCTGAAAACGCTCGACCTCCCCTGCCTGTACCGGACGCACGACAAACCCGACCGCGAAAAAATGCAGGCGTTTGCCGTATTCGCGCACAATCTCGGGCTGGACACGCGCGGAATTTACACGGAAGAAAAGCTGCCGAAACGTCTGCGGGACGAGGAGGACGACGAAAAATCTCCCGTTTCCATGAAGGAAATCGCCGCGCTGTCGGAAAAGCTGATGGGCATCCTCGACGAAGCGAACGAACGCGGCATCGGCGGGATCGTTTCGACGGTGCTTCTGCGGAGCATGATGAAGGCGAAATACCAGTCGGTCTGCGCGCCGCATTTCGGGCTGGGCGCACCGGTGTACTGCCACTTCACCTCTCCGATCCGCCGTTATCCCGACCTGTTCGTCCATACGGTCATCACGACGGTGCTGGAAAAAACGGGACTGCCGTATCTCGATCGGTTCTGCGGCGGCGCGGACAAAACCTGCGTCGGCGAACTTGCGGCGGCGGCCTACGACCGCGGGGTATCGTCGAGCAACGCGGAACTGCGCGCACAGACGGCAGAACGGGACATCACCGACCTGTATATGGCCCTCTATATGTCGGACAAGCTCGGTCAGGAGTTCACCGTAACGGTGTGCTCGGTCATCCGCAGCGGGATGTTCGTCCAGTGCGACAACCTTGTGGAAGGGTTCATTCCGGCGGCGTGCTGGTCGAACGCGAAGGTGAACGACGAGTTCATGACGCTGGCGGCGGACGGAGTGGTGTACACCCTCGGCAGCCGGCTGACGGTGGTGCTGTACGACGTCGATATTGCCGCGGGAAAGATTACGTTTGAACCGAAACGGGGATAATGCAGAGCAGGAACGCCTGTCACAAGCGTTCCTGCTGTTTTTATATTCCATTTGTCCCCGCTGTTTTCCCCTCTTTTTTACGATTTCCGCACAAATCCCGCAAATCTCCCGCGAACCGCTTGCCAATCTTCCCATCCCCATGCTATAATACAGTATCACTTATCATTATCATAAGGAAATACTTATAATGAAAATCTTCCTCATCTGCTTCATCACGGGGATTGCCGGTCAGCTCATCGACGGAACGCTCGGCATGGCGTACGGCGTCACGTGCAGTACCCTTCTCCGCGCGATGGGCATTCCGTCGGCGGTGTCGTCCTTCTGCGTTCACGCGGCGGAAATGTGTACGACCCTCGTTTCGGGGATTTCCCATTTCAAAATGAAGAACGTCGACCGTTCGCTCTTCCTGCGGCTCATCGTCCCGGGCGTAATCGGCGGCGTGCTCGGCGCGTATGTGCTGACCAGCTTTGACGACCGCATCATCTCGCCCGTCGTCAGCGCGTATCTGATTCTGATGGGGATTGTGATTTTCCTGAAGGCGTTCAAAAAGAAGGCAAAGGAGCCGCGCAAAATCGGGAACGCGGTCTATCCGATCGCACTCATCGGCGGGTTCAGCGACTCGCTCGGAGGCGGCGGCTGGGGTCCGGTTGTCACGTCCACGCTCGTTGCGGCGGACTGCGACGTCCGCACGACCATTGGCTCGGTCAACGCGGCGGAATTTTTCGTAACGCTCGCGGAATCGGCGGCGTTTATTCTGACGCTCGGCTCGGTCGCGGAGTATCTTCCGGCGGTCGGCGGACTGATTCTCGGCGGTGTGATCGTTGCGCCGTTCTCGGCGTATCTGTGTAAGAAAGTTCCCGTGAAGCCGCTGATTGCAGTGCTGGGGGTACTGATCGTCGGCGTGAATACTTGGAAATTTGTTACAGCGATTATGGAATAAAAATTACCGGAGTGGGTTAACCACTCCGGTTTTGTTGTTTATTCAATGGTAAATTCGGCGTAGAACGTCGCGTAATCGTAATCCCCCGGTCCGCGTACATCATGTACCCGCTTCCCCATGCGGTACTGTCCAACCGGAAGCTCACCGTACAGAGGTTCCCACGAAGTGTCAATCACAAACTCGCCGTTCAGCGGAATCGGCCATCCTTCTTCCGTCCATGCATTGAGTCTGATTTTCGGTTCAATCTCCGTCCACTGACCGTCTTTGTAAGTCTCAATATAATAGTACGATCCGGAATTCAAATAATCGTCGTTCACATTTCCTCCGGACTGCGTGAACGTCAGCGTCATTCCTGTAGGGGTCACATTAGAGGCAGTGAGAGTAAGTCCCCAGTCGGGATTTTCCACTTCGGAAATCTTCTTTTCTTCCGCCGGTTCCTTGGGTGCATCCGCTTCACGCACATAATTATACAGCATTTCCGCCACCAATGCACGCGGCGCATTCTGCTTCGGACGGAGCTGTCCTCCATCGTAGCCGGTGTAGATATCCGTTGCCGTGATCCACCGCATCGCGTCCAGCGCCCATGAGGAAATGTCGTCCGTGTCGGTGTAGTCCGCTTCCATATCGTACAGCGGAGTCTCGATCATTTTTGCGTACCGGTACAGGATCACCGCCGCCTGCTCGATGGTCACTTTATCGTTCACGCCGAAAATCCCGTTGCCGTAGCCTTTGACGATATCGTTCGTCACCGCCCAGTTCACATAATAGGTGTACCATTCATTATTTTCGACATCATCAAAGGTCACCCATACCAGATTTTCATCGGTATAGAAATCCTGCATTTCCGCCAGACGCCCGAGAACGGTCACGAACATCGCGCGGGTCATGCCGGTATCGGGGGCAAACCGATGATCCGACACGCCGTTCATCAGTCCGTTCTGGTGGACGAACTGCACGGCATTGTAATACGGATCCTGCGGAAAGATATCGGTAAACGGCTTGTCCCAGCAAATTTCTTCGATGACTGCCGGATCGAGCGACGTGCATCCTTCAAACGCGTTTTTCGGAACGTACACGCCGCCCCACGTCCGGTCGATCACCACTTCTTTCAGAGATGTACAGTCCTTGAACGCATAGTCCCCGATGTAGAACACCCCGTCGGCAATCGTCACCTTTTCGAGATTTTTCGCTCCCTCGAAAGCGTAATCCTCCACCGATGCACCGGAAATCGTGAATTCCGTCTCCGGTTTGTCGGGCGAATATCGGACAAGACGGCGGTCGTCAACTTTGTGAGACTCGTAGGTCACGCCGTCCGCTTCCGTCACGGTCATGGCTGCGGAAACGCCCGTAGTGCAGAGGACTGCCGCAAGAAGCAGGGATACAAATTTCATAAATTTTTTCATAAGCACCTCCTGTAAATATATTCCGTACAATATAATTACTCATTAGACGTTCCGGACAGCCATTTTGTTCCATGTTTTCTGAACTTTCTTCAAAAATAATCTTTCCTTCCGAAGAAAGATATATTCAAAGTGTAAATTCTTTCCCCAAACCCTTGCAAACCTCCCCCGGATGGAGTATACTTGATTGTGATAAAGCCCTCTCTGCGGAAGGCTTTCAATCTGATTTGGAGTGTGATTTCAAATGAAACTGATCATTAAGAACGACTACAATGCAATGTGCGCATGGGCTGCACAGCATATTGCCGATGCGATCAACGCACACAAGGAAGACCGTCCCTTCGTTCTCGGTCTGCCTACCGGTTCCTCTCCTCTGGGTGTTTACAAGAGCCTCATCGAAATGAACAAGGCTGGCGAAGTGACCTTCAAGAACGTAGTAACCTTCAATATGGATGAATACGTTGGTCTCCCCCGCGAACATGACCAGAGCTACTGGTACTTCATGCACGACAATTTCTTCAACCATATCGACATCCCCGCGGAAAACATCAACATCCTCAACGGTATGGCAGAAGATCTCGAAGCGGAATGCCAGCGCTATGAAGACAAGATCGCTTCCTACGGCGGCATCGACCTGTTCATGGGCGGCAGCGGCGTGGACGGCCACATCGCATTCAACGAACCCTTCACTTCTCTCGTTTCCCGCACCGGCGTACGCGCACTGACCGAAGACACCCTTCTCGTCAACTCCCGCTTCTTCGACAACGACCCCAACAAGGTTCCGAAGACTGCTCTCTCCGTTGGTGTCGGCACCGTCTGCGATTCCAAGCAGGTTCTTCTGCTGATCAGCGGTCACAACAAGGCACGCGCTCTCCGTCACTGCGTGGAAGGCGGCGTAGACCATGCATGGACCATCTCCGCTCTGCAGATGCATCCGGACGGAATCGTTGCCTGCGACGAAGCTGCCTGCGGCGAACTCAAGGTGGATACCTACAAGTACTTCAAGGAAATCTACAAGAACGAAAAATAAGCAGAAAGTTTCTTCTTTTGACGATTGTTCCTAAAAAACAGTTAACCCGACCTATGATTACGATCACAGGTCGGGTTTTCTTTACGAAAATTTCTATATACTAACTATATGATATTGTTCTATATAGAGCCGCAGACGGAATCCGTCCGGCGTTGTTTTCGTGTTTATTTTGCGTAGTCTATGGTACGGCTTTCGCGGATCATGTGGACTTTGATCTGTCCGGGGTATTCCAGCTCGTTTTCGATCTTCTTTACGATGTCACGCGCCACGATCACCATCTGGTCGTCGTTGACCACTTCCGGTTTTACCATGATGCGGATTTCACGTCCTGCCTGAATTGCGAAGGATTTTTCAACGCCTTCGAATTCGTTGGCGATTTCTTCGAGCTTGTTCAGTCTCTTGATGTAGTTTTCGAGATTTTCACGTCTCGCACCGGGTCTTGCCGCGGAAATGGCGTCCGCTGCCTGTACGATCAGTGCGGTGATCGACTGCGCTTCCACGTCGCCGTGGTGTGCTTCGATCGCATGGATGATTTCCTTGGATTCCTTGTACTTTCTTGCGATTTCCACACCGAGCTGTACATGGGAACCTTCAACTTCCTGGGTCAGTGCCTTGCCGATGTCATGGAGGAGACCGGCTCTCTTTGCCAGCGTGCTGTCAACACCCAGCTCGTCGGCGATCATACCGGAGAGAAGTGCGACTTCCACGGAGTGACCGAGGACATTCTGACCGTAACTCGTACGGTACTTCAGGCGTCCGAGCAGCTTCACGAGTTCCGTGTTCATGCCGTGGATGCCGGTGTCAAATACGGCTCTTTCGCCCGCCTGCTTGATGGTGGTTTCCACTTCGCGGCGTGCCTTTTCGACCATTTCTTCGATTCTGGTCGGATGGATACGTCCGTCGGAGATGAGCTTTTCGAGAGCGAGTCTCGCGATCTCACGGCGAACGGGGTCAAAGCTTGAAACGGTGATCGCTTCCGGAGTGTCGTCGATGATGAGGTCGACGCCGGTGAGCGTTTCGATCGTACGGATATTGCGTCCTTCACGGCCGATGATGCGTCCCTTCATTTCTTCGCCCGGAAGCGGTACGACGGAAACAGTGATTTCGGATACATGGTCGGCGGCGCATCTCTGTACGGCCAGCGCAATGATGTTCTTTGCCTTTTCATCGGCAACATCCTTGAATTCTTCTTCCAGTTCGACGATCTTCTTCGCCTGTTCGTGCTTGATTTCGCCTTCGAGCTGAGCGATCAGCTTTGCGGTCGCTTCTTCGGCGGTCATGCCGGCGATCTTCTGAAGCGTTTCGTACTGTTCTGTCTTGATCTTTTCGATGGATTCGTTGAGTTCGGTGGTTTCCTTGAGCTTTTTCTGGAGATTTTCGTCTTTCTTTTCGGCGGACTCAATCTTGCGGTCGAGGGTTTCTTCCTTGGAGGTCACGCGGCGTTCCTGACGGGTCAGTTCGTTGCGGCGGTCCTTGAGTTCCTTTTCAAACTCGTTTTTGGTCTGCAGGATCTCTTCCTTGGCTTCGAGCAGGGCTTCCTTTTTCCGGGTTTCGGCGACCTTGATACCTTCCTCAAGAATTTTTCTTGCCTGTGTTTCCGCGGATCCGATCTCGGCTTCCGCAACCTTCTTGCGATATACGACACCGCACAGGAAACCTGCACCAATGCCGACCACGCCTGCAATAATTGCAGCAACGATGGCTGGTATCATCCCGTTCCCCCCTTTGTTTGTCTGAACTTTGTTCTGCATGGGCTTTCACCTTTCGCTTTTTAGCTTTATGATTAATTTTTCAATATGTCTGTAACCAAACCGCTCCTGCGGGATTATTAAAAACATACTTATATAATATTATAATCGCACAGAGGAATAAAGTCAAGAATTATTTTTTAAAATTGCAGTTTCAAACGATATAAAATGTATTTTTTTATAAATTTTCACGAATCGGGTACACTATCTGCACGACGATATCCATCATAAATTCGGGAGATTTTTTATAACATGCACAAAATCTGGAATTTCCACACCACTTTATCCCATCCCCCGCTGTCAGGGGATCTCACCTGCGACGCGGCGGTCATCGGCGGGGGACTGACCGGCGTTCTCTGCGCGTATGCTCTTGCCGTGCGCGGACTTTCCGTCGCGCTGTTCGAGGAACATACCGTCGCGCACGAGGGCAGCAAAACCGCGCGCAGTACCGCGAAAGCCACCGTCGCCCATGAAACCACTGCCTCCGCACTCGCGGAAAAAGTCTCACCGGAAGCGTCACGGAAATACACCGCCGCCAACCTCTCCGGACTCCGGTTTCTGCGCGAACTCACCGACGGACAGGGGACATGCGATATGTATCTGTATGCTCTTCACGGAGAACGGCGGCTGCAGCGGGAATTCCGTGCCCTGTGGGAAGGCGGCGTCGACTGCGAATACCTGCCTGACGCACCGCTTCCCTTTTCCGTCACGGGTGCCGTCCGCATTCCCGGGCAGCTTGCACTCGATCCGGTGGAACTGTCACACCGTCTCTGCGCGGAAGGAAAATTTCAGGTGTTCGAACACACCCCTGTCACGGCTGCCGGACGGCACACGCTCACCTGCGGCGGACATACCGTCACCGCCGCGCACGTCATCGCCGCGACGAACTATCCCGTTTTTCATGAATCCACGCTGCCCATGAAGCTCTCCCGCAAATCCTCGTATGCTGTTGCGGTATGGTGTCCGGACGGCTTCCGTATGTCCGCCGACGTGATGGCATTCGGTGCGGACAGCGGCTTCGGTTACCGCTATGCAAGGGACGGCGAACTTCTGATCGTGAGCGGCGAGACTCATCGCGGCGCGGCGTCCCCGAACGCCGGCAAACGTCTGCTGACGGCGGCAAAAGAGGCGGCGAACGGCGAAATCGAAATCGTCCGCCAGTGGTCGAACAACGACGGTTATACACACGACGGCATCCCCTACGTCGGGCAGCTCCGGTGCGGAATTCACATTGCCTGCGGATTCGGTGCATGGGGCATGACCAATTCGGCTTCCGCCGCCGTGATCCTCGCGGAGCAGATCTGCGGCAGCGGTGTGTGGTACGACGACATTTTCTCCCCCTACCGGAATTTCCTTCGCGGCGGAACCACACCGTTCACGGAGCATGTCGGCGTTGCCGTCGGCGGCATGATGCGCACCATGTCTCCGCCGCCTGACCGTTACGCCAGTGAAATAGCTCCGGATCGCGCGGAAATCATCAATTACCACGGCAAACGCGCCGGCGCCTACCGCGATCCCGACGGTCATCTCCACGTCGTCCGCCTGCGCTGCCCGCATCTCGGCTGCTCCCTCGAATGGAACCCCGAAGAAAAAACCTGGGACTGCCCCTGCCACGGCTCCCGCTTCGATTACACCGGCAAATGCCTCTCCAACCCCGCGGAGACGGGAATTGCGATGGATTGAGAAAAAAGGGGGGGGGGGGGGGGGGGGGGGGGGGGGGGGGGGGGGGGGGGGG
>JBGVOJ010000544.1:0-8698 GCA_045126415.1 Eubacteriales bacterium
GAGGTAGTCAGCCGCGGGCATGGGCTTCTTCCCTTCCGGAACCACGCCGGTCACGGAAAGAACACCGCCTCCGCAGGCAATCTTGATTTTTCCGCCGTCCACGGACAGCACTGTGCCGGATTCCGCGTCGGATGTTTCGTCGGACGGAACCTCAGCGGACGTGAACTTGAGCAGTTTTCCGTCCGGCGTGCGGGTCATGGCGTACGGCATCGGGGACAGACCGCGGATGAGGTTGAACACCTCGCGCGGGGACTTTGTAAAGTCGATCACGCTGTCCTCCTTCGTGATCTTTGCGGCGTAGTTCGCGCCTTCGTCCGGCTGTTTTTCACGGGTGATTGTTCCGTCGTTCACACGGTCGATGGTCAGGCACATCGCCTCACCGGCGAGAACTGCGAGTTTATCGTGCAGGGTGCCGAAATCGTCCTCGTCCGTGATGGGACATTCGAGCTTCAGAATCATGTCGCCCGTGTCAATCCCGTCGTCCATGTACATCGACGTGATGCCGGTGACGGTCTCACCTTCGATGATGGCACGCTGGATCGGCGCCGCACCGCGGTACTTCGGCAGAAGCGAACCGTGTGCGTTGACGCAGCCGTACTTCGGGTATTCCAGCACATACGGCGGCAGGATCTTGCCGTATGCCACAACAATGATCATGTCGGGATCCAGTTCCTTCAGGGTTTCTTCGAACGCGCCGTCCTTCAGCGTCTGCGGCTGCCAGACCGGAATGCCGTGTTCTTCCGCGAACACCTTGACCGGCGGGGCGATCATTTTCATGCCGCGTCCCTTCGGCTTATCCGTCTGGGTCACGGCGCCGATCACTTCCACGCCTTCCTTTTCGTACACCGCCCGCAGACATTCCGCCGCGAGATCCGGTGTGCCCATAAACAACACTCTCATTCTGTGGACCTCCGTTATTCTGTCTTGTTCTCTTATTCGTCGTCTTCGTCGTCGAACAGTTCGGCAACTTCGTCGGGATCGAGGATGTGGATCGCCTTGTCCGTGAACAGATGACCGTCAAGGTGGTCGAGTTCATGGCAGAAGCAGCGCGCCACCAGACCTTCGCCGGTCACGGTGAATTCCTCGCCGTCACGGTTCATCGCGCGCACGGTCACCTTCATCGGACGGTCGGTCACACCCCATACGTCCGGCACGGACAGACAGCCTTCGACTTCCTGCTGTTCGCCCTCGGCAGCGATAATTTCGGGGTTGATGAGCTCCAGAACCTCGTCGCCGGTGTCCACCAGCACGATCCGGCGGAGGATGCCGACCTGCGGAGCCGCAAGACCCGCGCCGTTGGCGTCTTCGAGGGTTTCCGCCATATCGTCGAGAAGCTGACGGATTCTGGGGGTAATTTCAGTCACCGGACGGCACACCTTGCGCAGTACCGGATCGCCTTCTTTTACAATATTCAGCAAAGCCATATCAAAAATCTCCTCAATAATAATATCTATGTAAACCAAAGCGTGAATCCAAACCAGTTATTCACTATTCACTCTTAGTTCTCAGCCAAATTTATACCGTCGTTGGGTTCAGGTCGACCGAAATGGTCAGCCTGCGGTTGCTTTTCGCCCCCGATACCGCCGCCGACGTTTTTTCATTCACTCCCGTTCCGGCTTCCCGTAAATTCTTCGTCTTGTCCGCCGTGGGAGTGAACCGTCCGAATTCACACACCAGACCGGAAATAAAATCCCTCGTCCGGCGGTTCAGCCGGCATTTCAGCACAAACCGCATCCGGCACAGATTCTGCACGCGGTACACCGGTGCCTCAAACGGTCCGTAAAGCACCACCGGCACATCGCCGAACTCGGTCCGGAGCGTTTCGAGCATCCGTTCGTACATCCGCGTCGTCACCAGCCCGAGATATGTCTCGTCCGCGCTCGACAGCGTGATAACCGCGATGTCACAGAACGGCGGGAATGTCAGCGATTTCCGCAGACGGATCTCGCCTTTATAGAATCCCTTGTAATCCTGTGCCGCCGCGTACCGGAGCACCTCATGCTCCGGATTGTACGTCTGGATGACCGCCGTTCCGGGGACATCCGCCCGTCCGGCACGTCCGATGACCTGCGTGAGCATCGCAAATGTCCGCTCTGCCGCACGGTAATCGTCCACCATCAGCGCACTGTCGGAATTGAGCACCCCGACCGTCGCAACCTTCGGGAAGTCGTGTCCCTTCGTGACCATCTGTGTTCCGAGCAGAACGTCCGCTTCTCCCGCACGGAATTTCGAGAGGATTTCCTCAATCGAAAATTTTGCCTGCGTGGTGTCGTGATCCATCCGCAGAACGCGCAGGTCGGGAAGCATCGCGCAGATGTCGTCCTCGGCCTTCTGCGTGCCGCAGCCCATGAAGAGGAAATGTTCCTTCCCGCAGTCCGGGCATTTGTCCGGCACTCTCGTCCGGTAGCCGCACATATGGCAGACCAGCAGACCGTTTCTGCGGCGGTCCTCGAGGTATTCGTCGGACGCCGTATCGACCTCCAGTGCATCCTTCGCAAAGCGTTTGCCGCTCGAATGGTAGGTCAGCGTGACGGAGCAGTGCGGGCATTTGATGCCCTTGCCGCAGCTCCGGCAGGAGACGTAATTGTTGTACCCGCGCCGGTTGAGGAACAGGATCGACTGATTCCCCTCCGCCTTGTCGTGCATCAGCTTTGCCGCGAGCAGTTCCCCGACGGGCGAGAGATTGCCGTTCGACGTTTCCCCGCGCATGTCGTAAATCTGCACGTCCGGCAGTTTCGCGTTTCCGTAACGCTCGGTCAGCTCGACCAGCGTATACACGCCCGTTTGCGCTTTATAGTAGCTCGTGACCGACGGCGTCGCGGACGACAGCACCAGAACGGCGTTGTGGTCGCGGCAGCGGTAGCGTGCGATGTCGTGGGCATGATATTTCGGATTGGTATCCGATTTATAGGTATATTCGTGTTCTTCGTCGATGATGATCATGCCGATGTCCGGCAGCGGCGCGAAGATCGCCGAACGTGTCCCGACAACGACCCGCGCCTCGCCGAGCCTGATCCGCCGCCACGCGTCGTAGCGTTCGCCGTTCGACAGAGCCGAATGGATCACAGCGATATTATCCCCGTAACGCGCCATAAAAATACCGACGGTCTGGGGAGTGAGCGCAATTTCCGGAACGAGCATAATCACGCCGCGTCCGTCTTCAAGCACCCGGTCGATCGCCGCGAGGATGACGTTGGTCTTTCCCGAGCCGGTGACCCCGTGAAGCAGTGCCGCTGCGGGAAGTCCCTGTTCGTACAGATCGGTGATCGTATCGCAGGCTTTCTGCTGATGCGGGGACAGTTCCGGTTTCGGACGTTCCCCATCCCGCCACTGTTCCGCGAAGGCGTACGCCTCGGCGGTGAAGCGGTTGCGGAAGAAGTCCTCTTTTTCGATTTTTATGTAATTTTTCTTTTCCAGCGAAGCGGCGGCGGTTTTTCCGGCAGTCGGCGTGATACCGGCAGCCGCATAGGCCTCGTTTTCTTCCATGGACCCGGAATCCGCGAGAACGTCAAAGAGTTTTTTCTGGTTCTCGCCGCGCAGTTTTGCCGCGAGTCCAGCAAGATACGCACCCGTCCGGTCGAAGTTATTCTCCTCCGAAAGGGTGTCCGCAAGGGAGAGAATCCGCCGGTATTTCACGGCGGCGGAACCTTTGACCTCGGAATACTTCTCACATAGCCCGAGCTTCACCATCTGGGCAAGAATCCGCGTGCAGTCAAACTCAAATTCCGTCGAGAGTGTCTGGCGGGTGAACCGCTGACGTCCCTCGACGAGGTGATAGACCAGCCGCCCACGTTCTCCGAGCTGTTCAAGGGCTTGCGCAAAGGGAAGATCGGCATCACGCTCCGCTTCCGGGATCACACGGTAAGAATGGACGACCTTCGACATGGCGGCCGACGGGACAGCAGCCCGCACCGCGTCACCGAAGGTACAGAGAGTGTATTCTTTTACAAAATGGCAGAGGCCGAGCATCTCCGCCGAAAGCAGGGGATCATCGCCGAACACGGACAATACGGGCTTCATCCGCTCATCCTCCGCGTCGCTGAACCGGCATTCGTAAACAACGCCGGTCATCCGACGGTTCCCCATGCCGAACGGGACTTCAACAAGCGCACCCGGCACGACGGATTCGTCCAGCATTTCCGGCACATAATAGCTGTACGCCTTGTCCGCATAATACGGCACGTCCAGCACATACACAAGCGCACTTTTCATCTTTGAAAATACTCTTTCTCGGGGAGGACCTTTTTAAGGAAAAGGTCCTCCCCGAACCCCTCTCCAAAACCTTTTAAGCCAGGATAAATGATTTGGTATGTGCAAATTTTACGGATATCCTCCTCAAAACTGCACACAACCCTGTTTTTAATAGTCTGAAAGTTTTTGAAGAGGGGTGCGGGAAGAAACTTTTTGTAAAAAGTCTCTCCCCGCTGAACTCACTCATTCAGCGATATCTGCCGCCGGAGCTTCTTCGGTCTTTTCTGCGGGAGTTTCGAATTCTTCAATGGTGTGACCGCCGAGCATTTCAACCTTTCCGTCGGGTTCGATGATCTTGAATTCACCTTCGTAGAGACCGGAGATCGCGGTCTTGACAGCCTTTTCGTCGCGGTATTCACGCTTGATCATGCTTGCGATATTCTTGCCCTTTTCGGCATCCTTGCTTGCGATGAGCTTTTCGGCGTATTCGCGCTGCTTGGTGTATTCGTCGGTAATGATGCGTGCGCACTTTGCGGTTGCAACAACGAGGGTGTAGCGGTTGATCTTATAGTTATTGGTAAGTTCTCCGATGGACGGGTAAATCATGTCAGTGTACCTTCCTTTACAAGTCTGTGATAGATGGATATATATTTAAAAATGGATGATTGCCTGCTTATTCAAAATATTCGGCGATGTAGGAGGACATTCTCACGGTATTGAAATGTTCCGCCTTTATGATTGCCAGAATGTTCTCGGCGCATTCGGTCTGCTTGCCGCTTTCGTTGACGACGACATAGTCGTAGTTGACGGCTTCCCGGATTTCCGCCTTCGCACGTGCGAGACGTCCCTGGATCACGTCTTCGGATTCGGTGCCGCGTCCGCGCAGACGGCTTTCCTGTTCCGCCGCCGACGGTGCGATGAGCATGACGGAGACGCATTCCTGTCCCATCAGACGCTTGATCTGTCCGCCGCCGTCCACTTCGATCTCGAGGATGAGGTCGTCACCGGCGGAAATGATACGTTCGGCTTCGGACTTCAGCGTACCGTAGTAGTTGCCGTTGTACTGGGTGTATTCGAGGACTTCACCGCGTTCGATGAGGCCTTCGAATTCCTCACGTGTCTTGAAGTAATATTCGACGCCGTCACGTTCACCCTCTCTGGGCTGGCGCGTGGTCGCCGAAACGGAAACCTGCATCGTGGGGCAGAGCTGCCGGAGTTCCTTCACAACCGTTCCCTTGCCGCTTCCGGAAGGACCGGAAATGACAATCACAATCCCGCGTTTACTCATTTTCTTCTCCTCCGTCTTCATCGCCGCGCGCATTTTCTCCGTTCAGTCTCGCGGAAACGGTCTCGTTCTGCAGAGCCGACAGAATCACATGGTCGCTGTCCATGATGACCACGCACCGGGTCTTGCGTCCGCAGGTGCAGTCGATCGCCCGACCGCTGTCCTTGGCATCCTGCATCAGCCGCTTCGCCGGAGCGGAATCGGAAGCAACCACCGCCACCACACGCGCCGCGTTAATCATATTGTTGAATCCTACGTTAACAAATTTCATCGGTTCACCATCATTCAAGATTCTGGATCTGTTCGCGGATTTTTTCGAGTTCGGTCTTCATATCGACAACCAGATGCGCGATTTCGGCATTGCCTGCCTTGGAGCCGATGGTGTTGACTTCGCGGTTGATTTCCTGCAGCAGGAAGTCGAGCTTGCGGCCGAAGGCTTCGTTTGCGTTGACGATCTCGTCGAGGGCCTTGAAGTGGGAGGACAGGCGCACGAGTTCTTCGTCGATGGCTGCCTTATCCGCGTAGATCGCCGCTTCGGTGAGGATGCGCTGTTCGGTCGTCTCGACATCGAAATCCTTCAGGAGCTGCTTGATGCGCGCTTCCAGCTTTGCGGGATAGCCCGCGATGTCGTTTGCGGAAATTTCGGCGATCTTCGCTGCCGATGCCTGAATGCCTTCCGCTTTCTTCAGGATGTCCGCGCAGAGATTTGCACCTTCGCGTTCGCGCATTGCCACAAATTCCTTTGCCGCGGCCGCCAGAACGGTCTTGACTTCCAGCCAGTCGCGTTCCATGTCATCGTCCGGCTTCTTGACCGTGAAGATGTCACGGTTGCCGGCAACGGACATCACGGAAATGTCGTCGCGGAGACCGAACGTGTCGCGGAGTAGCTCGAGCGCGGCGATGTACGCGCCGGCCGCCTCCTTATCGAGCGAGATCTGCAGACCGCGCTGTTCGATCACGTCAATGCCGATGTAAACCTCCACCTTGCCGCGGACGATGCCCGCTTCGGCGAGGAACGCCTTGATTTTTTCTTCAAGGAAGCCGTACATACGCGGCAGCTTCACGGTGCAGTCAAGGTAACGGGAGTTGACACTCTTGATTTCCGCCGTGATATCGAGTGCGCCGTCGGACGAAACGGCTCTCGCCCGTCCGAAGGCAGTCATACTTTTCAACATAATTTATCGAATCCTTTGGTCAGATTTTACTTGATTTATTTTGCGCGCTGGAATTCCGTATAAAGACCGTGCCCGGTCACCACGGATTTCACCACCGCGATTTTGTCATAGGAAGCGTACAGATACTTGTCCGTACATTCGCCTTCCGCCTCGGAAGCCAGACGCATCACGTCCGCATATCCGTATTCCGTGAGCAGTTCGCCCGCCGCGCTGTCCGCCGAACCGTCGTAAAGACCGCCGAACAGGACGGGAAGCTCCCCGCAGTTTTCCGCGAAATTTCCGAAGACCTTCATGCGGTCCCGGATTCCGTCCCGCGGCACGCCGGAAAGATCGGCGGCACAGAAGACGTATTTGTCCTTCGTTTCCGCACAGCGTACCACGCAGTAGGAGAACCAGCCTTTTTCATCCGCCGTCAGCATGGGCATCTGCGACATTTCAAGATGACCTTCCGAGGAGTAAGTATAGGTGTCCGTATTGTAGTACATGACGTCGCGCCGGCCGTTTTCCGTCCCGTCGGGGGCGTAATCCGCACCGAGTGCATAGCCATCCGGCAGATACACGTTCGCAAAGGCAAAATCCGCGTTCTGCACGATCACAAAGTCGGGGGAGTATTCTTCGATCTCCGCGGTCACGTCCGTTTCGCCGCTGCGGGTGAAATCGTAGGTAAGAACGGAGTAGACCTTTCCTTCGCCCTCTTTCACTTCGCCGTAGATGAAATTATCGGCTTCCGAGAAGGAGAACGGCGTTTTTCCGGCGAGGAACGTCTTGAATTCTTTGACCGCCAGCCGTGTGGACGCGTCATCGTGTCCGGCAATAACGATCTTCTGTCCGACGAGCGCGTATCCGTACTGCCACATCTGCAGACCGTCGAGGAATTCCGCCGTTTCGGGACGGTTGGTCTCACCGACGAGAATTTCGTACTCACCCATCGCGTAAGCCTCGTGACCTTCGCGGAAGAAGTCGGTGGTGAGTTTCAGATCATATCCGGCATCCTCGAACGCATAGCGGACATCCATGCCGCAGTGCACAAGATCCCCTTCGGCATAATCGGAACGTACGACCTGATAATTCAGAATATTGGTGCCGTCGATGACATACCCGGAAACAGCCGCCGTTTCAGAAGCGGTTTCCCCGCACGCACCGAGGATCATAACAAGGGCAAACGCAAGCATTAAATATGGAAGTATTTTTTTCACACTGCTCTCCATTTCTGAGACCTTCGGCCGTCCGGAAACCCTAAGCCGATAACTAACCCATTATGATACTTACCTTATATTATACAATATTCAGACGTTCGTTGTCAACGAAATGAAATAAAAATTAATACAAATATAAAAACGGAAGAATTCCATTTTTCGTGGAATTCTTCCGCTCTGCGGAATTCAGTTCATATCTCCCGAATCGTCTTTCTCCGGGATTGGTCCGTGCTTTGCTTCGAATTCGGCAATACATCTCCGAACCAGCTGTAGAAGCAGCCAGTTCATGGAACGGTCATCATACTTTGCAACATAGTCAAATTTCCGAAGCAGTTCCGGATCAATGCGCAGTGAAAGGTGCTTTTCGTTTTTCTTCATTGTTAATAAACTCACATCCTCACTTTTTCGGTTCATAATGAACCTGACATGAGTTTATTTTAGGTTCTTTTTGTGATATAATACGAAAGTGAACTCACAGTAGGTTCATTAAATATTTTAACAGACTGGAGACAAACAATGAAAGTTGCTGTTATAGGTTCGCGAAGTCTTCATATTCAAAACATTGGAGATTATCTGCCGGAAGATGTTACCGAAATCATCAGCGGAGGTGCAAAAGGTACAAAATATGTGATTGAAAACTGTATCAAAAATGGGATTCCGATTCGTGTAATTGAAATACAGGGATAACCGCCCACTATCCTATATTAAAAACAAATACAGATTTGAAGAAAAAAGTTATCCCGCTGACAACCTTTTCTCACTTCAAATCTGCACTTGCTTTGTCTTTTCTTTTTGTTTAAAGTTTTTTGGAAGGGGTTCGGGGAAAACATTTTTTCACAAAAAGTTTACCC
>JBGVOJ010000545.1:0-2701 GCA_045126415.1 Eubacteriales bacterium
ATTTTTCTGCCGCCTCCATCGCCTCATCAAGAAGTCCCGCACAGGTACAGTCTACACATTCGTGATAATACTGATGCGCCGTATAGAAGCACAGGGTTCCGGGATCGTCTCCGCAGAACGCTTCGTACATGGCAATCGTCCGGCGGTACAGTTCGCGCTTCTTCTCGATCGGTTCGACCCAGTCCAGATAAAAATTGATTTTCTGCACCAGATCGCGCATATGCCAGTACAGAGCATTCCGGTATTTGTCCGGCGTGTCCGGATGGTTGACCGATTCGTACAGCTGAATCATTTTATCGTGCCGCAGTTCAAACGGGACATTGTCCGTGATCAGTTTTTCGCCTTCCTCCAGCCGTCCGTCAGACGCGTACAGTTCCGCGAGGTTTGAAAATGCTTCCTGACGCATTTTCTCGTCCGTGCACTTGTCAATGATCGTGCGGCAGCATTGTTCGATTTTCTTGAAATTCTTCTTCCGGGATTTTTTAATCTGATCGTTCTGCCCGTAGAATTCCGGATCGAGCACCGCAGATACGATGTAATTGTGCATCAGTTCAAAGTCGTTCGGAAATTCGTTCATCAGCGCAAGCAGATCGTCAAAACGCGACTGATCGATTTCCTTTGTCATGCGGTAAATGTACGGCAGATAATCATCATACCATTTCTGAATCTTCGCACGCTTGACTTCCTCACTCACGCCGAGCAGTTCGTCCGTCGTGATGCCGAAATACGCGGCAAGCGGCACGATCAGCGTCACGTCGGGCAGGCATTCCCCGCGTTCCCATTTGGAAACGGCGGGAATCGTCACACCGACGGCGTCGGCAAGGGTCTCCTGCGTGATATCATGGAGTTTCCGTAAACGGCGGATGGTTTCGCCGAGATTGTTTGTCATAAAATCATCTCCTTCCGGGAGTTTCATAGAGGTTGTTGTTCGTCCGATGTACATCTTGGCTACAGTATAACGCACATCCGCCGGAATTGCAAGAAACGCCTCGGCAAGGGAATTCTACCTCAGGTATAATTTTTATACTTCCCGCCGAAAAATCCTTCCGTTTTCCGGAAATTTTTCCGCCGGAGGTTGACAATATCCGGTTAATACATTATAATTATCATATTCTATTTAAAGTAAGTTATTATAGAATATTTGAGTATAAAATAATCGTGTATTATCAAAGGAAAAACTCTATGAATCCACTGAAAAAAGCCTTCTGCCGCGTGTATCAGCTCGCGTTTTACGCCGCAATGCCGTTTCTGCCGTACCGTGAACCGGAAACCTTTCAAAGCATCGACGATCTCGTACCCCTCATGAAAAAGCTCAGCGTGACATCGCTTCTGCTTGTCACGGACAAGGGTCTGCGCGGTGCCGGACTGACCACGCCGCTCGAAGCCATGCTCAAGCAGAGCGGCATCACCTGCACCGTTTATGACGGAACCCGTCCGAATCCGACGACGGAAAACGTCGAGGAAGCCGTGCGGATGTATCGCGAACACGGCTGTCAGGCGATGATCGCGTTCGGCGGCGGCTCGTCCATGGACTGTGCCAAAGCTGTCGGCGCACGGATTGCCTACCCGAACCGCAGTCTCCGTCAGCTCGGCGGAAATCTGCGCATTTTCCGGAAGATTCCGCCGCTCGCCGTCATCCCGACAACTGCCGGCACCGGAAGCGAAGTCACCGTTACCGCCGTCATCACAGATGAGAAAACGAGCCACAAATATGCGATGAACAGCTTCCCGCTGATCCCGCGCTATGCCGTCCTTGACCCGGATGTGACCCGTACGCTCCCGCCGTCCCTCACCGCGACCACCGGTATGGACGCTCTGACCCATGCCGTCGAAGCGTACATCGGCCGCTCGACCACGAAGGAAACCCGCCGTCTCGCGCTGACCGCCGTAGGGCTGGTCTTCCGCAATATCGAAAAGGCGTACCGTGACGGAAATGACCGGCAGGCACGTTCGAATATGCTGCGCGCGTCCTACCTCGCGGGACAGGCGTTCACCAAATCCTATGTCGGCTATATCCACGCCGTCGCGCACTCCCTCGGCGGACAGTACAACATTCCCCACGGTCTGGCAAACGCCGTTCTCCTTCCGATCGGGCTTGATATTTACGGAAAAACCGTGTATAATAAACTGCACGAACTCGGTATCGCTGCCGGTGTGACTACGTCCGATATCAGCCACGAAAAGGGTGCAAAGGACTTCATCCGCGCCGTCCGTTCCCTCAACCGCCGCATGAACATTCCCGAAACCCTCTCCGGCATCCTTGCGGAAGATATCCCGACGATGGCACGTCACGCCGATCGGGAGGCAAATCCGCTGTATCCCGTGCCGAAACTGATGGATGCCCGCGAACTTGAAATTTTCTACTATAAAGCCGCAGATTGGAGCGAAAGCCATGACGATACAGAATATTGAAGAAATCCTCACGAAACAGCGCCGGTATTTCCGGAGCGGCGCGACTCTTCCGGTCTCCTTCCGGATCGAGATGCTGAAAAAGCTCTACGCCGCTGTCAGAAAGTACGAACCGGAGATCGGTGCAGCACTGAAATCCGACCTCGGCAAAAGTGAATTCGAAGGTTTCATGTGCGAAACCGGTCTTGTATTGAACGAGATCAGCTACATGATCCGCCATGTCCGCGGATTTGCCGCAGACCACATCGTTCCGACGCCGCTGCCGCAGTTCGCCTCGGTCAGCTACAAAAAG
>JBGVOJ010000546.1:0-1580 GCA_045126415.1 Eubacteriales bacterium
AGGGGAAAGGACAGCTATGCCTGGCGGACAGGCGCTTGTTTGATTGGTTGTATGTTTACACAAAATTTTATGGGGTACCGCAGAAAATGCTCGTTGTCTCTATTCATGCGTTATACTGCTGTAATAGGTATTATTTTTATAATAAGAATGGAGTAATTGAATATGAAAAGAGTCAAAGCCGCATATCTGTCAGACTCTCCACTTTATGCTTAAGGAAGAAATCGATCACGATCTTGCTGTACGTCTGGTCGACGAGGAAGTACTTCAGTACAAAGCGGGACTGGATCGCAACCGTACCAAGTACAGAATCGTGGAAGAAATCAAGCAGCCGGACGGTTCGGTCATGATGAAAATCATCAAACAGTACAACAAAAGCGATGTCGGCGAGTACCTCGACTGAACTTATGTTAACGACAAAAATCAGCGTCTGATCTACGTCAGGCGTTATTTTTTATATTTTTTATATTTTCATCGAACCATTTTTCTTTCAGACGGTACAGTATTATGAAAACACCTGCAGGATGTTTTATCAAACAGACAAAAGGAGTCAAACCATGTGGAACGGAACCGAAACGGAATTCGAACAGATTCTTGGTGAATATAGACCTGCGCTGTATGGAACTGCATTCACATATCTGAACAGCAATTCCGAGATCGATGATGTGGTACAGGAAACCTTTATTGAATTTTACTATAAATACGATACCATCCGTGACAAAACAAAAATCGGCGCATGGCTGTGCGGCGTCTGCCGGAATATTGCCCTCAAACGGCTGCGTGCAATGCAATTCACACTGCCGCTGGATCATGCGGCCGGCAAAGCAACTGCAGATCCAGCAGACCTGTATGAAAAAGCCGACCGGAAGCGTGCCGTCCGTGCGGCAATCCTGAGGCTTTCCCAGCCGGTCGCGGAAACAGTATCCCTGTACTATATCACCGGTCTGTCGATCGCTAAGATCGCAGATTGTCTCGGTGTTCCACAGGGAACTGTCAAAAGCCGACTGTATGAAGGACGGCGTAAACTGAAAGGAGAACTGGAATTTATGATGGAATCCAATCTGTCCAATGAAAAGGATATTACCGAAAAGCTTCGCAAGATTCTCGGAGATGCCGACAATGCGATAAAACATGCCAACGACAGTGCGGCAGTCCTTCTGCTGGACAATGCCATTGCGGAAATCGGTGAAAACAACGAACATTACCGTATTCTCGCCGAACTTTACCGCAAGCGTGCTGAAGCGGAATTCATGTGTGACCGCCGGAAATCCGAAGAAGATGACGCACGTGCGCTGAGCTACGCGAAACTCACCCGAGACGAAGTACTGATTGCAAAATATATGCTGATGGACGCCTATACCGGAAAGACAACTGAGGAAAATATAGAACGGATGCGAGCAACCTATGAACTTGCTAAGCGGAATAACCTCAACGGCATCTGTGCGGAAGCTGCATACTGGGAAGGACTTCAGCATATCCGCAAAGGTGACGAAACCTGTGCCCGTGAACGTCTTGCACTGGCTCTCGAACATTATGAAAAAATCCGTGCGCATGATATGATCGATATGTGTGACGGGAATATT
>JBGVOJ010000547.1:0-2402 GCA_045126415.1 Eubacteriales bacterium
ATCCCGCGCGACGAGTCCGTCACGCCCGAGACAATCCACGCGTTCGTTCCGACGATCCACAAGCTCGTGGACGTGCAGGGTACGCCGGACAAAAAGGCATGCAACATCCGTTTCCGCAACATCGACTTTGCGGTCACGCGCGGCGAATACGGCTCTCTCGGCAACGGCAACGTATCGTCGAGCGGCTCCGACACGATCTACTACGCATCTGACGCGCAGGCGGTCTCCAACGCAGACGGTGCGGTCACGTTCAAATACGCGGCAAACTGTTCACTGGAAGGCTGCACGCTCAAAAACTTCGGCGTACACGGTATCGTGATCGACCTCGGCTGCCATAACATCCGCGTGGATTCCTGCGACCTCTATGACGGCGGCGCAGGCGGCGTGAAGATCATCGGCGGCGGCGTCGGCTCGCCCGAAACCGACCACACACACGACAATGTTGTGGATAACTGCACGATCCTGCACTGCGGCAAACGGTATTTTGCGGCGTGCGGCGTGCTTCTGATTCACACGTACAACAACACCGTTTCGCACAACGAAATCGGTCACCTGTACTACACCGGCGTTTCGGTCGGCTGGATCTGGGGTTACTTCGCGAACATCTCCCGCGACAACCTCATCACGAAGAACCACATCCACCATCTCGGCGGCGGTCTGCTTTCCGACATGGGCGGCGTCTACCTTCTCGGTATGCAGCCGGGCACGGTGGTTTCGAACAACATCATCCACGACATCAAGTCGAAGCACTACGGCGGCTGGGCGCTCTACACGGACGAAGGCTCGAGCTTCATGACGCTGGAGAACAACATCTGCTACAACACGTCCGACAACAGCTACCATCAGCACTACGGTTCGATGAACACCGTCCGCAACAACATTTTCGCGTTCTCGGACGGTCAGATGATGCGCGTCTCCCGCACGGAAGCGCACCTGTCGATCATCTTCGAAGGCAACATCGTCTACTCCGCCGGCGCTCCGATGTACGACATCAGCCGGCAGCAGATCGGACAGAAGACCGTATCGGCGTGCCGCAACCTGTACTTCGACTGCACAAAAGACGTCCCCGTCCTGCGTGACTTCGGCGAAGAAAAGCTGACTCTCGACGACTTCAAGGCAGCCGGACTGGAAGAAGGCTCCCTCATTGCCGACCCGCTCTTCCGCGATCCCGCAAACTACGACTTCACCCTCACCGAAAACTCCCCCGCCAAGCGGATCGGCTTCAAACCGATCGACATTTCCGACGTGGGAGCGAAGAGATAATGTTTCTTGGGGGGGTACTTTTTTCAAAACTTCCACCCCAAACCCCTCTTCAAAAAACTTCAATCTGTAAAAGGGATAGAATATAGTTATGGCTGAATTTATCAAAGGGTTGGATTTGTGCAGAGGTTTCTTTTTTGACGCTGCGAAGCCTGTTCTGGACGAACACTTCCCATCTCTGTTGTACTCCACCGGACTGATCGGCTACGGTTCGGATGTACTGGGGTACGATGACGAAGTTTCGCGCGACCATATGTGGGGGCCGCGGTTTTATTTATTCCTTGATCCGGCGGATATCGGGCAAAAAGAGGCGGTTTTTGATGCGTTCTCGCGGGAACTGCCGTACGAATACAAGGGGTACAGCGTGAATTTTTCCGTCCCCGATCCGAACGACAACGGCGTACAGCATCCGCAGTTTATTACGTCCGGAAACGTGAATCCGCTGATTTTTATCCGGACATTCGATGAATTTCTGGAGGAGGAACTCGGCACAAGCGATCTTGAACACCTCACCCTCTCCGACTGGCTGACCTTCTCGGAACACCGTCTGCTGTCCCTGACGGCAGGAGAACTGTTCCTCGACGGTCTGAATCTCGCCGGACGCCTGGACGCCGTCCGGTATTATCCGGAGGAAGTGCGGCGGTACCGGATTGCGTCAAACTGGGATATCATCGCGTCCGAGCAGGCGTTCGTGAAGCGGTGTGCGGATGCGGGGGATGCCCTCGGCTCCGTCATCGTCGCGGCACGGATCGCGGAACGTCTCATGCGGCTGTGCTTCCTGTACCAAAAGCAGTACGCGCCGTACAGCAAATGGTTCGGCACGGCGTTCGCGCGGCTTGACGTGCCGGACACGCTCAAAGATGCCCTGCATCGTGCGCTTCACGCGGCGGACATTGCGGAACGCGAGGAGCAGCTTGTGTGTGCACAGGCGCTTGTCGCGGCTCTGCACAATGAAAGCGGCATTACATCTCCCGTGGAATACGAAATCGAGCCCTACTACGGCCGGAACATCAAGGTCATTTTCGCGGATAAATTCGCGGAAGCCGTTCTGGAAACCTTGGAAGGAACGCCGCTTGCGGACATCCCGCTGCTCGACGCGTTCAGCGCAGCCGGAGGACTCAGCAATGTCAGCGACGACAAAC
>JBGVOJ010000548.1:0-1443 GCA_045126415.1 Eubacteriales bacterium
CATCCGTCGCAAAGAAGGAAGGCTACGAACAGATCGCAGCGATCTTTACCGAAACCGCGGACAACGAAAAGGAACACGCAAAGCTGTGGTTCAAGGAACTGAAGGGCATCGGCAATACCGCAGAAAACCTTCTCCACGCAGCGGAAGGCGAAAACTACGAGTGGACCGATATGTACGCAAAGTTCGCGGATGAAGCGGAAGAAGAAGGCTTCAAGATTCTCGCGATGAAGTTCCGCATGGTCGCAGCGATCGAAAAGTCGCACGAAGAACGCTACCGCAAGCTCCTGAACAACGTGGAAATGCAGAAGGTCTTCGAAAAGTCCGACGAAGTCATGTGGGTCTGCCGCAACTGCGGTCACCTCGTCATCGGCAAGGAAGCACCGAAGGGATGTCCCGTCTGCGCCCACCCGCAGGCATACTTCGAAGTGAAGGCTGAAAATTATTGATGAATGAGGAATCGGGGAGGAACTTTTTCAAAAAAGTTCCTCCCCGAACCCCTCTTCAAAAACTTTTAAGCAATATGTATTAACAGAGTTGGGTGGAGATTTATTGCAAAATGGGGGACACAACTATGGCTGAAATCGAAAAAAATGCGATGTTCAAGCTGTCGTACGGGTTGTTTGTGCTGACGTCCGTTGAATTTGGGAAGGACAACGGCTGCATCATCAACACGGTGATGCAGATCACGGACGACCCGAAGCGGATCGCGGTCGGCGTGAACAAGAGCAACCGGACGCACGAGATGATCGCAGCGACGGGGACGTTCAACGTGTCCGTTCTGACGGAGGACACGCCGTTCGAGGTGTTCGAGCGGTTCGGGTTCCAAAGCGGACGTGACGCGGACAAATTCGCGGGACTTCCGGTCGTGCGCGCGGACAACTGGGTCCGCTACCTTCCGGAGCACACCAATGCGGTGATCTCCGGCGAAGTGATCCAGGCGGTCGACTGCGGCACGCACACGCTGTTCATCGCGGATGTGACCGAAGCGAAGGTCCTGGCCGACGCACCGAGCGTGACCTACGACTATTATTTCAAACACATCAAGCCTAAACCGGCGGCAGCGCCCGCGGAAAACGGCAAAAAGAAATGGGTCTGCCAGATCTGCGGCTACGTCTACGAAGGCGACGAGCTTCCCGCAGATTTCGTCTGCCCCCTCTGCAAGCACGGCGCGGACGATTTTGAGTTGGTGGAATAATGGAAAAGGGAAATCGGGGGAAACTTTTTTTCGAAAAAGTTTCCCCCGAACCCCTTTCAAAAAACTTTCCGTATAAAAGACAAACAAAGAAAGTGCAGATTTGAAGAACAGACCGTCTGTAAACAGACAGCCGTTTTGCATATCCAAATCTGCACTCTCTTTGTCCGGTTTTTCCGTTTGAAAGTTTTTGAGGATGGGGTTCGGGGAAGGAACTTTTTCCAAAAAGTTCCTTCCCCGAAAATTTTCGT
>JBGVOJ010000549.1:0-8262 GCA_045126415.1 Eubacteriales bacterium
GCCAAGGCGGAAGATTACCCGCTTCTCCTCCATATCGACGAACTCGTGAACGGCGGCAAGAAGGTCAACGTTCCGTGGAAGGCATTCGAAACCGAATTTGAACTGTAAGAGGGAGGTTCCCCATGAAAACCTACATTTCCAACAAGAGAAATCCCAGGCTTGACGGTCTGGCGGAAATTTCGCCGGACATCGTTTATTCCCATGCGGGCGGCAAGGATCTTACTCTGCGCGTGATTTATCCGTGGAAGAACGACGCGAACGCGGATCGCCGGTATCCGCTGATTCTGTTTATTCAGGGTTCCGCATGGACATTCCCGAACATCAATTACGAAATCCCGCAGCTTTCGTGGTACGCGCGGCATGGTTATGTGGTCGCGACCGTGACGCACCGCAACTGCTATGACGGTTTCCCGTTCCCGGCGTTTCTGCAGGACGTGAAGTGTGCGCTGCGTTTTCTGCGAGCCCATGCGGACAACTGGAAGATTAATCCCGAACGTGTCACCGTCTACGGTACGTCGTCCGGCGGCAACACCGCACTTCTTGTCGGTCTGACCGGCGATGATCCGCGCTACAAGACGGAAGAATATGCCGATCAGTCTGATGCCGTTTCCGCAGTGGTAGAATGTTTCGGACCGACGGATATGTTTGACCTGAACGACTATTATACCGGAGGCAGCGGGACGATGGATCTTGTCTATAAGCTGCTCGGCGATCCGGAATCTGAGGAAACCATGGCACTGGCACGTGAAATGAGTCCGCTGTTCCTCGTAAAGGACGGTGTTTCCTATCCGCCGGTAATGATTCTGCACGGCGACGCCGACCGCGTTGTTCCCTATGAAACGCAGGGCGAACGCATGGCGGATCGTCTGGACGAAGCCGGTGCGGACGTGACTCTTATCCGTGTGGAAGGCGCGGATCACGAAGGCGATTTCTGGAGCGATGAGCTGCACGACATCGTTCTGGAATTCATCGACAAAAATATGAGGTAATTCCATGACGCACATCGAAGTTGTTCATCAGAATCTGCATATGCAGGGATTCGCGAAGGGTGGAAACTTCATGTACTGGTCGTTCACGGACAGTCTTGTGAAGACCACCCTCGCCGGAACGGTGAAATGCCAGTGCGAAATGCGCGACGGCCACCTCGGCGACTGCGATTATTACGACGGAAAAATCTACGCGTCCATGCTCGGAAAACCCGTACCCGGCGGACGCTGGAACGACTGGTCGTCGTTCTATATTTATGTGTTCGATGCGGACGATCTGCGGCTTCTCCGGAAAATCCGGCTGGAAATCTGCGAACGGTACTGGGCCGAGCGGAACACTGCCGGTGACACCCGCGGATTCAACGGTGTGGACGGCGTCACCGTCGCGCCCGATCCGGTCACCGGCGAGCCAAAGCTGTTCGTTGCCTGTGCGCTGGATACCGACGAACGGTTCACGGATCAGATTCTGCTGCAGTTCACCCTCGATGGGGTGTACGAAACGGAATATCGCATCCCGACCGGCAACACGGTATTCGGCATCCAGAATCTCGACTATGACTGGGAAAACCGCGAATTCTGGTTCTCGACCTACGAGCCGGAACGGGAGTTTCAGCCGCGCGAGACACTGTACTGCGTTTCCGGCGATCTGCGGGAACTCCGCCGGAAATACGTGTACTCCTCCCCGTACGGGATCGAATGTCTCGGAAAAGAGGGATTTCTCGCGTCCATCCAGTTCGGCGTAAACGGCAATCGCGGCGGAGCAGCGTATTCCTGCACGGAAGAGCTGTTCCGTCTCCGCACGAACGAAAAATTTCTGACCGCACATCATACGGAAGAGGATCTTGTGTTCATGCAGGAGATTCTCCATACCCTCTCCTGAACGAACAATCCATCCCCCTTTGACATCAAGGAGGTCTCTCATGAATTTTGATTTTCAGGCGATGAAACCGATCATCCAGAAGGACATGGATGATATTCTGGAATCCTACCCCACCGATCTGAACCACATCCGCGAAAAAATCCCGTTCGGCGGTGACCCGTACGTCCGCAAGCTCGCAATCATCGAAACGGCGGCGGCGGAATGTCCGGTACGTCTGTTCGGGCATTATCCGTTTGCCTTTGAACTTGACGTCGGTGAGGCGCGTCACGTCTGTTACATCGGTCTCGGCAATCTCTGCTACCAGAGAAGCGGGGCAGATTTCAGCTCGCTTCACGCATTCCGCAGTATTGTCGGCGAGCATCGTCTCGGCACCTGCGGGGATTTCACCGACCATCTCCACCGTACGATGGACCACGACAAGCTCCTTGCCGTCGGATTCCGCGGGGTTTACGAGGAATGCGAACGGTATAATCAGACGGAAACCGATCCGCAGAAGAAGCGGTACCGCGAAATGGTCATGCGGATCTGTCTGGCAATGAAGAAAATCGGGCTTCGTCTGCGCGCGCTGGCGAAGGAACAGCTTGACGCGGCGGACGAAACGGTCGATGAAGATGTCCGCTACAATCTGCGGCGGATCATTGATTCGGTGAACACGCCGTGGGAAGCTCCCGTGACGATGTTCGACGCGCTGAACTCCATCCTCTGCACAACGCTGTATATTTCCGGTCTCGACGGCGTGGAAGTCAACGCGTACGGCTCCGTCGACCGGCTGATCCAGCCGTTCTACGAACGCGACCTCGCCGAAGGCCGGATCACAAAGGAGGAGGCGTACTTCCTGCTCCAGTGCTTCCTCCATAAAACGGATATGCACTGTCACTTCAACGACGAACGCAAGACGTACGACAACGGCGTTTCCGTGATGATCGGCGGCTGTGACCTCGACGGTACCCCGCTGTACAACGACATCACGGACATGGTGATCGACGCGTACATGGAAAATCCGCTCATCAATCCGAAGCTCAACGCACGTGCGAGTGCGAACAGTCCGCGCGAATACCTTGAACGTCTGGCGGCACTGATGAAAAACGGCGGCAACAACCTCGTCATCGAAAACGATGACTACATCATCCCGATGTTCGAGCGGATGGGACTGTCCCCCGAAGACGCACGCACCTACGTCGGCAACGGATGTCAGGAAGTCATCTGCCGGAACCAGCGGCACAGCCGTGCGTTCCTGTACATGAACATCGTGAAGGTGCTGCTCGATACGGTCAGATATGCACGCTCCGGCGAAGAACTGCCTGACGGTCTGAAAAAAATCTACCGGGACGGCGAATTCCATGCGGATACGTTTGAGGAACTGCGCACGTCCTACCTGAAGAACCTGCGTTCGTACATCCGTGCAATTGCGGAAGCATTCGCGCCGTTTGAGGCGATCCATCACACGCTCATTCCCGAACCGATGCATTCCGCGTTCACCGCCGACTGTATGGCTCGCGGACAGGACATCACGGAAGGCGGCGCACGGTATTATAACAAGACCCTGTCGTTCGTCGGGTTCGGTACGCTCTGCGACAGCCTGCTGAGTCTGCGTGCGGCGTATGAAGCCGGCACGGTGGACGAACTGATGAACGCGGTGAACGTGAACTTCGACGGACATGAAGTTCTGCGGCAGGCAATCCGGAACAGCGAAAACCGGTTCGGTCATTCGGAAGCAGCGGACGAATTCGCACGTCAGCTTGCGAACGACCTCGGCGAAGTCTCGCGCGGTATCTATACCGCGCACGGTACGGAATGGCGGACGTCGCTGTTCACGTACTATCTGTTCACGTCACTCGGACATCAGACGGATGCAACCCCGGACGGACGTCTGGCGGGAGAATCGCTCTCGCGGCAGATGAATATGGCCTCGGTACCGGATCTGACCTCGGCGGCACGGTCGATGGCGGCTCTCACCGAAGCGGATTTCAACGACGTCGGTATGTTTGACTTCCCGCTGCCGTACACCGTGACGGACAGTGAACCGTTCCATCAGGCACTGACGGACTACATCCGGACGTGTCTCGAACTGAAAATTCCGGTTCTGCAGACCAACGTCGCGGACCGGCAGACCATGATCGAGGAACGGGATAAGAAGGGCACGCACCCTGATCTGATTGTACGTGTGTGCGGCTACAGCGCAATTTTCGGTCAGCTTTCCAGAGAAATGCAGGATGAGATCATCGCGCGGACGGAAGTGTGACGCCTCTAAAAAACAAAAAATCCAAAGGTTTTTTGCCTTTGGATTTTTCTTTGTCTGCTGAGGTGTCCTCAGTTCTGATCGATCGCGTCGAGAATCCTCTTCGCAGCGCTGTCAAACGACTTGCTGATACGCTGTGCCATCGAAGCAAAGCCTTCGCCATTTTTCATTGCGGTGCTGAACGCTTCCGGCACACCGGTAAAGGTGAATGCGTGCTGCAGATCGAAGCTGCGGTTCTGAATGAGTTCACGGAAAACCTTCACAGAGTTCTGGTCGCGCAGACCCTTGCCGATCACGGCGCTGTCCGTGTATTCCGGCAGCGTATAGTGGTGCGTGTACGCCGCAATCGCTTCGAGGAAGCTGCCGATTTCCGGATAGTCGTCCTGACCGTCTCTGTTATCGTCACCAACATCTACAGGGAGGAAGAAGGTGGCCGGATTCTGAACAAAGCAATAGGACTCTTCGCTGGAATAGTCGTAACGCGGGAAACCGATCACACCGTAATCGTCTTCAACACCGCGGAGATGTCTGTAGTCACCCATAAGACGAGAGTAGAACAGAGCTTTCCCTTCCGAGAATGCGGTACGGCCGAGGTCATAGTCAGAGTAGTTTACATGATCCGCATTACCGGGAGCATACAACTTGGAAATCGTTTCAGAAACCGTAATGAATTTTTCATCGTTCATATTCAGCCGGAAGGTGGAATTGTCCTTGTCCCAGCTCACAAGGCTCATGTCCGAAGCGAACAGCATCGGCTGGAACCAGTATTCACGTCCCGCCAAACCGATAATGTCCATGCCGAGTTCGTACACACCGTCGCCGTTTTCGTCACTGGAAACCGAAGTAACCATAGACGTGAACTTGTCGATCACCCATTCGTTGTTTGCCCAGAGTTCGTACGGGTCTTCGAGCTGATACTTGTTGAGCAGCGCACCGTTGTAGAACAGAACGGTCATGGATTCGTAATGGTCAAAACCGAAGTCGAGCAGACCGAAATACATCTTGTCGAGAATGGTCAGGGTTTCGATTGCACCCTGGTCCCAGTAGGGCTTGGTCATATCGATGTTGGGGAGTTCGTTGTAATTCTTGAGATAGCCCTTCGTGATCAGACTGCCCGCCTGTTCGATCAGACCGTAGGCAAGGTCCATTTCGCCGGTACCCGCAACGACTGCCGTTTCCAGAACGCTTCCGGGATTCCACGTTGCCGGATTGTCCTTGATCACACAATCCAGTGTGGTTTCAATAAAACGGTTGCGGTTGTAGATCGCGTCGTCGAGACGTTCGCCGGTCAGTTCTTCCAGGTCAAGCTTGTTGTGGAAGTTGATTTCATGAATGGTACTTTCAATATTGATCGCCATTCCGCCGAGGTTGGGCTTCGCAACGGAATCCCAGTTGGGATGATCGGACAGGGTTTCTTCTGCCGCAACGGTATTTTCGGTACCGGTCACTTCCGCGGTATTCGTATCTTCTGCCGCATCGCCGCAGGAAACCACAGTCGTCATAGACAGCAGCAGTGCCAGAGCAAGAGCCAGATTCTTTTTCATGACATTTCTCTCCAATACAAAAATAATACAAACGGATAACTGATGTCATTATACTACGATGTTCACAAATTGTCAATTGCAGAAACAGGCATTTTTTACACATAAACGACCATTTTTTGGTGTATTTTCACAACAAAAAACAGGCTCATTTCCGAGTCTGTTTTTCATTGGATTCATATTTCTGTGCCTGACTGAAAAGATTCATATAGTATTCTTCTGAGACGACGAGGTCGGAACAGAGGGTATTCAGGATCACATCCCCTTCGTGAAGGGCGGCACGGTACTGCGCTTCTGTCAGTTCGCCGGACGCGTACGCCGCATCCAGTTCGTCGCGGTCATCAACTTTCACGTCCCCCTGCGGAATCGCGATCACATCGAGGTATTTGTCGAGGAAGGCGGCAACGCCGTCTTCGTCATACTCGAGTGCTTCGATGACATCGACATACCATGCGGAAATTGAATAGGGATAACGGATTCCGCCGACCGTTTTCGGTTCCGGCTTTATCATTGCGGTAACGACATGGTGCGCGCCGTCGGGAACGAGCTGGAACCAGTACATGCCGGTTCCGCTGACCTGATACCGTCCGGCTTTGGGCGATGTCCAGTATTGGGGGGCCTTTCCGGTGATGCGGATCAGCCCGACCAGACCGTGAAAGTCATCGCAGTCCAACCGGAACTGGGAATACGGCGAGTCGCCGAATCCCCATGAATCAATGTCACGTGCAAGACGTTTACGCTTCATGCCGCTTCTCCGCTTTCACGCACCGCCTTTTTGATCTTCCCGAGATGGCGGAAGTAGAAGAAGGTGTGTGCGGCGGTGGTGAGGAACCACGAAATCGGGTAGGAGAGGTAGAGCCCCGGAAGCGAACGGAAGGCGGCGAAAATCGTCATGACCCAGATCACGCGGAGAAGGCACGAGCCGACCAGCGACGTGATCATCGGAACGATCGACATACCCATGCCGCGCTGTCCGCCAACCATGACTTCCATGGTACCGCAGAGGAAGTACGGGATGATGAGGTAAGTCAGGCGCGTGATGCCGTACGGGATTGCGTCGGGATCGTTCGGGAGGTAGATTTTCAGCAGCGGTTCGGCAAAGCTGAACATCAGTGTGCCGACGCCGATGCCGATCACCATAACGACGATGAAGCAGCGGAAGACGACTTTGTTGATCATATGGTACTTCTTCGCGCCCATGTTCTGGCCGACGAAGGTCAGTGCCGCGTGGTAAACGGAGTTCATGGCGGTGTACGCGAAGCCTTCAAGCTGTGCCGCAGCGGTGTTGCCTGCCATGACGAGGGAACCGAAAGAGTTGACCGAGGACTGGATCACGACGTTCGAGATCGAGAAGACGGAACCCTGAATGCCCGCCGGAAGTCCGACGCGGATGATCTTCTGCAGCTTGTCCCGGTGAATGCGCAGTTTGCGGAAGTCGAGATGGCAGCAGCTCTTTTCACGGATCAGGCAGACGATGATCATCACCATCGAAACATACTGCGAAATGATCGTCGCGAGCGCAACCCCCGCCACACTCATGTGAAGAACGATGACGAATACAAGGTTCAGTGCGACGTTGATAAAACCGGACAGCGTGAGGAAGAACAGGGGGCGCTTTGTGTCGCCGACGGAACGGAGAATCGACGCGCCGAAGTTGTAAACCAGCGATGCGGGCGTGCCGAGGAAGTAGATCGCGAGGTAAGTCGTAGACAGCGGGAGGACGTCATCCGGGGTGCCCATCCACTTGAGAAAGGTGCCGGAGCAGAGACAGCCGAACACACCGACGATCACGCCGCAGAAAATGCTGATGAAAATGGACGTATGTACGGTTTTCTGTACCCCTTCGTGGTCGTTTGCACCGTAGTCATGCGCGACCGCGACGGCGGTACCGACGGAAAGTCCCATGAACACGTTCAGGATCAGGTTGACGAGCGCACCGGTCGAGCCGACGGCGGCAAGCGCATTGCTCCCGTCAAACCGCCCGACGACGACGTTGTCCGCCGCGTTGTAGAGAAGCTGCAGAATCCCCGTCAGCATCAGCGGAACGATGTAGCGGACGATCTGCCCCGTCAGGGAGCGTTCTTTTGTTTGTTTCACTGTTTCACTCATGATTCCTCCGGTTCTCCTGTCAGCGGTTCTTCCTATAAATTATCATCGCAATGTCTACCTATTATATCACTGCGGGATTCAAAAAACAATGTCAATTCGTACAGTTTTTTGCCGTATGAAATGAGACGTACTTCCCTATTTCGCTCACTCGTTTTTAAAATTATCACAGCCGCCCGTGACAATCTCCTGCCAGAAAGGAACAATCGTTTCCGGTTTTACCGCGTCATGCGACCGCTCCGCAAAATGACGGTACATATAGTCCGCAAAAGTTTTTCCGACGTACAGCGTGTCCAGTCCGTAAACGGAAAGCACCGGCGGCTCCTCCGCACCGTCCATCTGCGGCACATAGCTCCGCACATACACGGGAATCAGCTTCGGCGACCGTTTTGCGTATACCTCGCGGCATACCGCCAGACGATCCTCCATCGCTTCCGGACGTTCGCCCCATGCCTTCATCCAGTACCCGTTTTTCACTTCGTAAAGAAGCCCGGTCAGCGGCCATTCCAT
>JBGVOJ010000550.1:0-1376 GCA_045126415.1 Eubacteriales bacterium
CTCCTCCTACCGCTCGAATCAGAGACAGCGCGATCTGTTCCAGAATCAGGTGGACAAGTACATCGCCGGCGGAATGACCGAAGAGGAAGCGGAAATTGAGGCGGCAAAGTGGGTCGCGATTCCCGGAACGAGCGAACATCAGACGGGGCTTGCCGTGGATATCGTCGCACTGGATTATCAGCTTCTCGATGAAGGACAGGCGGACACGCCCGAACAGAAATGGCTGAGGGAAAACTCCTACAAATATGGGTATATCCTGCGCTATCCGTCCGATAAGAGCGATCTCACGGGAATCAACTTCGAAACGTGGCATTACCGTTATGTCGGAAAGGAAGCCGCGAAAGAAATTTTTGAACAGGGAGTCTGTCTGGAAGAATATCTGGCAGAACGCATGAAATAACGAAAGGAATCATTCTATGTTCTACATCAATAATCTGACAAACAACGACGACGTCAAGACCATCGCGTCCCTCGGGACGTTCTCAGTCATCGAATACCAGCGTGACCTGAGCGTTACGCCCGGCAGTGCGCAGCTCGCCTATTACTGCAACGCAATGAATGTCCGCAAGCGTCAGGTTCTCTGCGACCTGCGCAAGGGAAACGTGACCGTGCAGGCAGGTGCGATGCAGTGGAGCGCGGGCAATGTGAACGCGACGACCGGCATCAAGGGCGTGGGCGACCTGTTCAACAAGGCACTGCGCGGCAGTGTGACCGGCGAATCCGCGATCAAGCCGGAATACACCGGCGACGGTCTGCTGGTACTGGAGCCGACCTACAAGCACATCCTTCTTGTGGATGTGGCGGAATGGGGTTCCATCGTTCTGGACGACGGGCTGTTCCTCGCGTGCGAATCGACCCTCCAGCACAAGACGATCATGCGCACAAACATTTCCTCTGCCGTCGCAGGCGGCGAAGGTCTGTTCAACCTCGGCATTTCCGGCCGCGGCATTCTCTGTCTGGAATCCTACTGCCCGAAGGAAGAACTGGTGGAAGTCGTTCTGCAGGATGACGTACTGAAGGTGGACGGCAATATGGCGATCGCATGGAGCGGAAGTCTCGAATTCACCGTCGAACGCTCCGGCAAGTCTCTGATCGGCTCAGCAGCCTCCGGCGAAGGTCTTGTCAACGTCTACCGCGGCACCGGCAAGGTTCTGCTTGCTCCCGTGAGAGACGGTGTGGTGTGATGAAAAGGGGAAATCGGGGAAACCTTCCAAAAAACTTCAGACTGTTGTGGCAGCAAAGGAAATACAAATTGTTTGTTTCCGTAATTTTGTCAGCTGCACAGCCATTCCGGTATTACCGATTCTGCACTCACCTTGTCTTTCTTAATAGTCCAAAAATTTTTGAAAAGGGGTATGGGGAAAAACTTTTTTCAA
>JBGVOJ010000551.1:0-3517 GCA_045126415.1 Eubacteriales bacterium
CGGGAATGTCGCCGGCGTAGTCGTTGAAGATGTACAGGGGACGGTCGTCAACCTCATCCTCTGCGATAGTCAGACCGTCGATATCCACGCTTTCCGTGAAGTAGCAGTCGTAGCCGAAGTTGTGGTGTCCGTCGTTGGAGCCGCTGAAGACCGCGCGGGAGGTGCCGAGCGGATGCCACGTGCAGTTCCGGACGATCATGTCGCCGCGCCATGTGCTGCCGTAGTCGCTGCGGAGGTTGACGAACGCGTAGCCGTACGCATGGGTATCTTCGATCACAAACGTGCCGTTGCCGATGGCGTTCAGGCACTGCCAGCCGAGCGTACAGCGGCGGAGCGTGCAGTTCGATACGCCCATGTGTGCGTCAAAGCGGGAGAAATGGCAGTCCTCGAAGACGAGGTCGCGGCAGAAGTTCGAGCCGATCAGACCCCAGTACCGTCTGTCCATGATATCGGTCGTCTGTGTGCAGTTCCGGAAGGTGACATTCGACGCGGAGCCGCAGTTGATGTCGTACGAGCCCATCGAAACCGGCTTGCCCGCGCTGCCGATGGTCTGATAAATGTAGTGTCCGGTGAACACGCAGTCGTGGACATACACGTCCGCGCAGCCGGAAATGCTGATGAAACCGCCGTACGGTGCGCCGTGGTCGATCTCGCCGGTGACGAGGTGGATGATGTCCGAAACTTCCACGTTCGAGCGGGTGATGTTGATGTTTCTGCTGTGGTAGTTGTACTTCGATTCCGCCTGATTTGCGATGGTGGTGAATTCGCCGCCCGTGAGGGTGAGCTTTTCCTTGTCCATCGGAACGGCGGTGATGTCGGTCACTTCGTCGAAGTCGAACGAAACAGCGGAGGACAGCGTACCGTCCGCGCGGACGATGAAGTTGTCGGTGCGCGGGGTACCGTTGTTCTGGTTCAGACCGAAGCGGATGTAGTCGAGGTGATTGCGGTTCTTGACGATGACGTACAGGTCACGTCCGGTCGGGTTGTCAATCTTCGTCTGACCGCGCACGAGGGACGGAATCGCGAGTTCGACGGGTTCCTCCGCAGAAACAACGCGGAAGATGGACGTGCGGAAGTTCTCGCAGTCGCGGTCGTCAAAGATGAACTTCGCACCCGTCCAGTCAACGGAGGTCTGCACCGTCGCGGTGAGGCTTTTCGGAGAGATGTAGTAGACCGCGCCTTCCTTCGCCTTCACGGGAAGTCCGAGCCGGTTCGCTTCGTCGTGCGCCTTCACGATGGCGGGCATATCGTCGGTCACGCCGTCGCCGACCGCACCGAACATTTCGTAGGTGATGAATTCGTTCATGAGGGTTCTCCTTTGGATGTATTTTCGGTTGGTTTTGTTTTCTTTTTACGATGTCTGCGGAGCTGTACCACGATTTCTCCGAGAACGGCTCCGGCAAGCAGCATCGTACAAATGAGACCGTACATGGCTTCCCCTTCGTTCCCATAGGAATACTCGTCCGTAAACCATAGCCACGCGATTGCCGTGATGACCGCCATGCCGAGCGTAATGATCCATCCCTTGTTCAGCCGGATGTACAGCAGACGAATGCCGAAACCGAGAAGAAAAAACATAAACATGGACTGATAAAAATTCATGATACTCTCCTTTCTGTGTTTCTGTCCCCATTCTATCACACCCGTATTTCGATTGTCAAGTACCGCACCTCCGAAAACGCCGGAATCCATTGACTTCCTGCCGGATTTATGGTATCATAAATCCAAATATATGTACAATCTGCACAGGAGGTATCGTATGACTACCAAACCGCAGACCCGCGTTCCCGGCGCCGATCTGCTCCGCATCGTGACGATGCTGATGATCCTCACCAGCCACTTTTTCGTCCACGGCGGCGTTCTCGGACGGCTGAAACCCGGTGAACCGTATTTCTACATCTGCTGGATCATCGAGGCGTGCTGCTACGTCATGGTCAACTGCTATGCCCTCATCACCGGCTATTTCCAGAGCCGGACGGAATTCAAGCTGAAAAAACTCCTGCTTCTCTGGGGACAGATCGTCTTTCTCTCCGGCGGGCTGTATCTCATCCTCTGCCTCACCGGACAGGTCAGATTCGGATGGCTCGCGTTCCTGCAGGCCGCATTCCCCATCACGCAGAAACGCTACTGGTTCGCGACTGCGTACGTGATCCTGTATGCGCTCTCTCCGCTGTTCAATTTTGCCATCCGCCGCATGAACCGCCGACAGCACGCGGTCTGTCTCGCCGTTCTCTGCGGCGTGTTCGTCGTCTTCCGCAACTTCTCCTACTGGATCGACTTCGCCGCGCTCGGCGGCGGTTATTCGTGGGCATCGCTCTCCGTTCTCTACATGATCGGCGCGTACCTGCGGCTCTATCCGCCGAAGTTCCGGTTTCCTCTGCTGTGGTATTTCGGACTTTCCCTGATCACCGCCGCGTCGCGCATCATCCTGACCACGCTGTACTACCGCTTTGACTTTGACAGCTCGTTCCTCAAGATGTTCATGCAGTACAATTCCGTCCCCGTTGTCGCGGCATCGGTCTGTCTCTTCGTTTTCTTCGTAAATCTGAAGATCAAAAATCGCGTCTCCCTGTGGCTGATCCGCTTCTTCTCTCCCGCCGCGTTCGGCGTGTACCTCATCCACGAACAGATCGAGGTCAAAAACATCATCTGGAAACTCATCGCTCCGGCACAGTACATCAAATCCCCGAAGCTCCTGCCGTATCTGCTGCTCGTGATTTTTGCCCTGTTCCTCATCTGTGCGCTGATCGACAAAATCCGGCATCTGCTGTCGGTACTCCTGCACGTTCCGCAGGCGTTCGGCTTCGTTTCCGATAAAATTTCCGCAATTTTCAAGAAAGCGTTCAATAAACTTGTACCCGATGAAGGAGAAACATCATGAATACCTACGACATCGACCGCATTGAAAAACTGCGTGCCGCCGCCGTGAAGCCGGAGGTCACGTACAGTGAATTCTACGATTACTTCAACCTCGCTTACGTAAACGATTACTGGAACCGCAGCACCGCCGTCCGCGTGGCAAAGGCCGTGGAATCCGCATTTGAAAACTGGACGGTTGCTATCACGCGCGGGGAACTGATCGTCGGACGCCCCGGACACCGTTACGCCGAATGGGCAAAGGAAAATCCCGAAAGGCAGGCGGAAATCGACCGCGCCAATGCCGCCGCACGCTACGGTCACTGCGGTGTCGGGCAGGATTCCCACATGGCGATCGACTACTACCGCGTTCTCGAACTCGGTACGTCCGGCATCCGCGCGATGATCGACGAAAAAGCCGCCGCGCTCGACCCGATGGATCCCGAATCCGTGAAAAAAGCGGACTTCTACGAAGCCTGCCGGATCACGCTCCGCGCCGTCGAAAAACTGTCCGACCGGTATGCGGATCTTGTGGAAAGCCTCGCCGGACACGAAGAAGACGAAAAACAGGCGGCGGAATACCGTCAGATCGCGGAAAACTGCCGCCGTGTGCCGAAATATCCGGCAAGAACCTTCTACGAAGCGGTGCAGTGCGTGTGCT
>JBGVOJ010000552.1:0-1057 GCA_045126415.1 Eubacteriales bacterium
TCGGAATGCGAAGATTGTTGGTAAACTGCTTTGTGAGGAACTGACGAATATACGAATTGATGCGATTCTATGAGGAGCATAAATGAAATACTTTACAAAAGAATGGCAGAAGCAGCTTTCCGATGCGCCGGAGAATGCCCGTACACTTGCACACGAAACGAGTATCCGTTACCGTGCGGAGCAGAGCAAGAATCCTGTGCCGGAAGAATTTGAGCGAAAGCTGGAATTTCACGATGCACAGATTACCTCCGCCGTCATGGAGGAAAACGATCTGCACCTGTATTTCGATCATCCCGGCTACAATCCCTTTGAACATAACCACATCGTATTCAAAAACGCGAGGATCAAAACAAAAGAGCATGAACCTGCAGGATGCTATTTCATCTACTACGAAATCTATCGCCATTTTCTCGGCTATGAAATGCACATGCTCCTCTGGTATCATGAGAAAAACAGAGGATTCGATTACGCGGATTTCACGGTAATCTGTGAAGATATCGTAACCGATGCAGTTCCAAAGGAGAAGAAAAAGAAGAAATGAAAGAACTCATAAATAAACTCACTGCTCTTGTCGATGAATTAAAACCCGCACCGGCTGAACCTACAGAGAGCAAACTGACGGAAGAGATTTCCTTCGACTACTCCGAAAAAGACAACACCCGCTTTCTTGCGTTGATTACAGATGCGCTCAAAAACGCAAAAAACTTTGAAATTCACTGCTGGAATGAAGAAACCGAATGGATCGAGTTGGCTCTCAAATTCGGCAATCTGAAGGAAGACGACTGGAAGTACGGCAAAATCATCACAGGTGAGGTTACAGCGGAATTCATCGAAATGATTCTCAAGCAGCCCAATCCAACCGATATCGAAGCTGCCAACAAAATGACGCCGTTCTTCAATTCGCCGCACTCGTTTCCATTGTTCTTGTGTTCGCGCTGTTCAACGGCTGTATGTACCTGCTGCTGACCGGCAGACTATCGAACAATTTCAGCGATACCACCCAGTCCAAGCAGATTGACGTGGCGAAATTTCTTCCTCATATCCCCGAATCCGACCT
>JBGVOJ010000553.1:0-3504 GCA_045126415.1 Eubacteriales bacterium
TTTGTTTGCTGTATCTGCCGGGCCCGGATCGTTTACAGGGGTACGTATCGGCGTTTCCACAATCAAAGGACTTGCTTTTGCGGAACAGACTCCATGCGCAGGCGTTTCTTCGCTGGAAGCTATGGCGATGAATTTTACCGGAATTCCCGGTATTATTGTTCCGGTGATCAATGCGCGCAATAAGATGGTGTATACTGCTTTGTTTTCCTCTGATGGTATTCATGTACCGGAACGAATGACAGAAGATGAGCAGATTCTGATTGCTGATCTGCTTGATAAATTAAACGGTATGTCCGGACCGTTTTATTTTACCGGAGATGCATACGAAATGCTTCTGACGGAAAAAAATAAACCGAATTCTACAGCTGTTACACCGGAGAAACTGCGCAGTCCATCCGGATACGGTGTTGCGATAGCAGCAGAACGGATGTGGAGTAAAACGGAAGACAAAGCTGTATTTCACGAATCCCGTCTGGCTCCGATATATCTGAGAAAATCGCAGGCAGAACGTGAACGTGAAGAAAAAACAATCAATAAGGAAAAATAATCATCATGGAAAATAAGAAGCGTCTGGTATTTGCGGCAGACCATGCCGGATATACCTTAAAAAACTATCTGCTTTCCGTTTTCGAAAGTCAGGGATATGATGTGACTGACGTTGGAACAAATTCTGCGGAAAGCTGTGATTATCCGCTGTTTGCGGAAAAAGCCTGTAATATCGTTGCAGCAGGAAATGCTGATCTTGCGATCCTTTGCTGCGGTACCGGGATCGGCATGAGTATTGCCGCTAATAAGGTGAAAGGGATCCGTGCAGCATGTTGTTCCGATATTTTCAGCGCAAAGTACACACGTCTCCATAACGATGCCAACGTACTTTGTCTCGGTGCACGTGTTGTTGGGGAAGGTCTGGCGGAAGAACTTGCAACGGTGTTTGTAGAAACTGGGTATGAAGGTATCGATGGCGGAAAACACGCCAGACGTGTTGCATTGATTACGGAAATTGAAAATAAAAATTAAATAAATAAATTCGGCAGAATATGCCTGGAAGGAGTATCGTATGAAGAATTACATTGTAACAATCGCAAGACAGTACGGAAGCGGAGGACGCGAAGTAGGACAGCATCTGTCGGAAATTTCCGGCTATAAATTCTATGACAAAGACCTGATTATTCTCGCGGCTCAGAAAAGCGGATACAGCACCGATGCTCTCAAAAATGTAGATGAAAAAGCTGCCAACAGTCTTCTTTACACCCTCGCACTTGGTTCCGCAGCATACAACCATGGGATCGAACATGTCAATCTTCCGATCAATGACAAACTGTTTGTGATACAGTCTGAAATCATTAAAGATATTGCCAAAAAGGATGAAGGGGCGATCATCGTTGGGCGTTGCGCGGACTACGTTCTTGCCGGTGCGCCGAACCTTGTACGTATTTACATCAGTGCAGACTTTGATGCGCGGGTGAAGACGGTTATGGAACGTCATTCTTACACTGAAGCTCAGGCAAAGGATATCATTGTAAAGACCGATAAGCGGCGTGCAAATTACTACAGCTATTATACCGGTGATAAGTGGGGAAAGGCAGATAAATACGATCTCGTCGTTTCCACAAGTACGATCGGTATCCACGGTGCGGCGGAACTGATTCATCAGTATCTCAAAATGCTGGATGCCAGAGAACAGTAAATAAAAAAATAAATACAATTATACAAAATGCAAATTTTGTATAATTCAGGGAGGCGGAAACGGGATTAAAAACGGTATTTCCGGAATAATCCTGTCTTTACGAAAAAAATCACGAAAATCGGAGGTTTGATAATGCTTCTTGCATTGGATATTGGAAATTCCAGCATATCTGCCGGGGTTTTTGCTCTGGAGACGGATATGAAGTCGTATACTCCGGTGTGCAGATTCAAAATTTCCACCAAATTTATGACTTCCGACGAGTATGTGCTTTCAATTCATAATTTTCTGCAGTTATACGGAATCCATTCGCAGATCGAAAACAGCAGATCAAAAAATGATGAACAACCATCTTTCCGCTGCATCGATTGTGCAGTCATCGCATCGGTTGTTCCCGCACTGACCGATATCCTCGCTAAAGCAGTCGTACAGCTTTGCGGTAAGCAGCCTTTTATTATTGGTCAAGGAACACGTACCGGTTTTGGAATAAAAATAAAAAATCCTGAACAGCTTGGTGCTGACATTGTAGCGAATACAACGGCTGCTCTTGCATTCTGTGACCCTCCACTTGTGGTTCTGGATATGGGAACGGCAACAACATTGACGGTTGTAGATGTCAATCGGGATGTTCTTGGGATCATTATTATGCCGGGATTGAAAATTTCCATGAGTGCGCTGTCCCTGTCTGCCGCTCAGTTGAGTGATGTCCGACTGGAGCGACCGGATGAACTGATTGGTCGTGATACTTCTGCGTCCATTCGATCCGGTGTTATCAATGGGCAAATTCTGGCTATTGATGGTTTTGTTCGGAATCTACGTGAGCAATTGAAGACCAAGGAGAACGGAAAAAAACTCGGGCTGGTAGCGACAGGTGGTCTTGCACAGTATGTGATTCCCTATATGCGGAATAAATTTGTTTTTTATGAAACGCTTACCCTTTCCGGTGCTGTACATTTATTCAGCAAAAATGTGCGGTGAATAAATATTTTGTATAATACAGCTACGGCTATATTATAAATTATGAGGTCGCATCTTACTGATTTTCATATTTACAGAAGACAGCGTCCCAAAAACAGGAGGAAAATATGAAAAACAACATGCATGCAAAAGTATTGCGTACCACTCAGGCGGCGTTTCTCGCAGCGCTGGTAGCTGTTTTACAGGTACTGGCGTATACGATCAAATTGGGGCCGTTCAATATGTCTTTCGTTCTTGTACCGGTTGTGATCGGTGGAGTTCTGCTTGGTCCCGCTACCGGTGGATTTCTTGGTGGTGTATTCGGAGCGGTTGTAGCGATTGCCTGTGTGACCGGGATGGACGCCGGTGGATTTATTCTGTTCAGTGCCAATCCGTTTCTCTGCATCCTTCTCTGTCTTGTCAAAGGGATCGCAGCGGGGTACATATCGGCACTGGTTTATCGCCTTCTTTCCAGAAAAATCAAGTTCAATATGCTGGCTACCATGTTCAGCACGGTTCTTGCCCCTGTAGTGAATACCGGTCTGTTCTGCATTGGTATGGCGCTGTTTTTCTACGATACTCTGGTTGCATGGGCCGGCGGTTCCGGGGTTATTTATTATATGTTCACAGGTTTGATCGGTATCAATTTTGTGATCGAACTGCTTTTGAACATTATTCTCTGCCCTATCATCAGTGAAGCGATTCTCAGATATTCCAAAAAGAAATAAATGTTCGGGAACCGGAGAGTATTCTTCGGTTCTCTGATTTTTTTAAAAAATCAAGAAATTTTGAAAGAAAATTTGAAAAAGGTATTGCTTTTTTCGGAAAGATATGATATAATATACTTGTTCCGGAGGCATAGC
>JBGVOJ010000554.1:0-6828 GCA_045126415.1 Eubacteriales bacterium
ATCTGTTTTCGGATACCTTGGCGGAGAGCAGGTCGCCGAGACCGAGATGGAGATTTCCGTCGTTCGGATAACGGAGGATAGCTTCTTCGTAGACGGGGATGCCTGCATTGTAGTCTTTGGTGCGGAGGTAGCGGTTATCCCATTGGCGCAGTTCGTCGATATCGTCTGTATGGATTTCAAAGTCCATCAGGGCGTCGATGGAGACTTCGAGAAATTCTGCGATTTTCGGGAGCAGGGCGATGTCCGGCAGACTGGCTTCGGTTTCCCATTTGCTGACGGCGGCGGTGGACACGCCGGTATAGTTTGCGAGTTCTTCCTGCGTTGCACCTTTGCGGCGGCGGTATTCATTGATTTTCGTTCCGATATTCATGATGTTCTCCTTTTTGTGAAGGTTGAAAGTTCGGATTCATGAATCTCTTTGGTTCAGCTGATGGCTATATTATACCGGACGTTGGCCGAAAAAACAATGGAGGCGTATTCGACTTTGGTTGAATCGGGATTTAACTGCCGGTTGAATTACCGTTTTCTTGCGTAAATGCTGACGGAATACGGAATCGCGCTGTTCTGATCCATAATTTTGAAGTTTTCCACAGCAAATCCGGCGCGGTCGAGTTCGGTGAGGTAGCCCTCGCGGTTTCTGGCACGCGCGGGAACGCAGGGAATCCATACTTCCCTGCCGTCCGGGCCGGCCTTGTTCGAGCGGAGCTGCGGCGTGGTGTAGTCGTCGCCTGTGATCTCTTTCCACTGTTCGAACGATTCCACGACGCCGGTATAGGCGTTCTCACGGTAGGATTCGCGGAAGAACAGCATCGGTGCGCCGGATTTGAGAACGGTACAGGCGTTTTTCAGATACGCGTCACGGTCCGCGTCGGTCAGGATCATGTGGAAGCCCATGCAGTCGAGGGCCGCGTCGAAGGTTTCCGGCTGACCTGCGGTTTCCTTCACCATGTCGAGAATTTCCACCTGTGCATCCGGAAAATCCCGCAGACGTCCGCGCGCTTTTTCAACCGCCGATGGAGCGATGTCGACTCCGCGGTAACGGACACCGAGTTTTGCCAGGATCACACCGGCTGCGCCTTCGCCGCACGCGAATTCAACGACGGTCTTTCCGGCGAGATCGTTTTCCTCCACCCACGCGGCAAGCGTACGGACGAGGATTTCGTCGTCGGGGGAATGTCCCCAGAGTTCGATTCCGGCGGCAAATACCCGCTGATAGCGGTCTTCGTAAGCCATGTAATACGGTTTGTTCAAGAAAAACACCACCTTTTTTGAGAAAATATTTTTCTTGGGGAAACCTTTTTTGAAAAAAAGGTTTCCCCAAACCCCTTCCAAAAAACTTTATACGGGATATTTTTTGAAGTTGGGTGCGGATTGTCAGTATAGCATAAAATATTGGAAAAATCAATGACGGAAATGATCTTAAATTGCATTGAAAAACCTGTCGGATTCTGCTATAATATGCTTTACGTGAAATTAAGGAAATCCTTAATCCCGACCCATTTTTAAAAGGTTTTTGGAAAGGGTTCGGGAAAACCTTTTTCCTCAAAAAAGGTTTTCCCGAGAAAAATTATCCTATGTTCAAATCAAAAAATGCTTACGAAAAGAATTCGTGGATGCTGGTCATTTACTGCTGGCTGGCGTACACGACGGTCTACATCGGGCGGAAGAATCTTTCCGTTTGTCTCGCCGATATGATCGCGGAAGGTGTGACCGACAAGGTTTCCGGCGGTACGATCGGTACCTGCTTCATGCTCTGCTACGCCATCGGGCAGTTTGCCAACGGCTGGCTCGGTGACCGGTTCCATCCGCGCCACATGGTCTGCACCGGTCTGATGTGCGCGGGACTCATGAATATCTTTATGGGGATCAACTCGAACAACTTCCTGTTTATGGTCATCTGGGCGGTCTGCGGCTTCTCCTGCTCGATGCTCTGGTCCCCGATCATCCGCGCCGTTTCCACCTGGACGACGGACGAAATCAGCCACGCGGCGGCAGCCAGCCTTTCCGCAACCATCCCGATCGGTACGATCCTGTGTTACCTCATCTGCGCAGCCGGACTGAAATTCTTCAACTGGAGAATTTCCTTCATGATGTGCGGCGCGATCCTGTGCGTGATGGCGGTCATTCTGTCCTTCTGTTTTGCCAAGCTGAAGAATCACATGACCGAGGAAAACGCAAAGGCCCCCACCCACCACGACAAGGCGCATCAGACCTCCGCTCAGGCGAACATCAAGGTGTTCTGCGCGGGTCTGGTCTTCGCGGCGATCGGTATCCTGTTCAACGGTATGCTGAAGGACGGTCTCGACCTCTGGATCCCGACGGTTCTCGGCGACAAGTTTATCCCGTCCTCGTCGGTCGTATCGCTGATCTGTACGATTCTGCCGATCCTCAATATCTTCGGTGCATACGCAGCGAGAGATATCTTCCACCGTTTCAAGATTGACGAACTGACTACCTGCAGCGTCATGTTCGCGGTCAGCACGATTTCTCTTGCCATCGTGACGGTGTTCATTCACATCATTCCTGCCAAGACCGCCGAAACGGTCATCGGTCTCGGCGACGTGGCACTGGCGATTTTCGTAACGCTCCTGCTTGCTCTGTCGAGCGCATCCATGCTCGGCGCGAACACGATGCTCCTGACGTTCATCCCGCTCCATTTCGGCAAGGTCGGACGTGCGTCCACCGTTACGGGGATGCTCAACTGCTTCTCCTACGCGGCAGCGGCAGTCTCCAGCATTGCGGTCGGTTCCATTTCCGACAACTTCGGCTGGGAAGCGGTGTTCAGCGTGTTCATCGGCGCAGCGTTTGCGGGTGCGGCGATCTGCTTCGCAGGACATAAGAAACTCAGAAAGAAGACCGATGAGCTGGACGCTTATCAGGGTTAAATATTAAGGAAGAAAAACGGCCTTGCGGTCGTTTTTTTTCGTTATCTCTTGACCTTCCTTACATTTTAAGGTATAATATAAATTGTATCATTATGTTTTTTACTGAATCGGATGGATAAACTATGGTTGAAATCACCGGGGTTCTGCCCCATTCGAGAGCAGCCCGCGCCGGTATCCGTGCCGGGGACATCCTGCTCGAGATTAATTCCCATGCAATCAACGACGTTCTCGACTACCGCTTCCGTCTCGCGGAAGATGTGGTCGTGCTGAAACTCCACCGCGGTCCCGAACTTCTCGATGTCAAAATCAAAAAAGACACCTACGACGACATCGGACTGGAATTCGGTACGCCGCTGATGGATAAAAAACACCGCTGCGAAAACGGCTGTATTTTCTGCTTCATCGATCAGAATCCGAAGGGGATGCGCGAGACAATCTACTTCAAGGACGACGACAGCCGCCTTTCTTTCCTCCACGGCAACTATATCACCCTCACCAATCTGCACGATGAGGACATCGACCGCATCATTGAAATGCACATCTCTCCCATCAACGTCTCCGTTCACGCGACCAATCCCGAACTGCGCGTGAAAATGATGAAAAACAAGCGCGCCGGCGATGTTCTCCGTTACCTCGGAAAGCTCGCGGATGCCGGAATCAAGCTGCGCGGACAGATTGTCCTCTGCCGCGGCATCAACGACGGTGCGGAACTGGAACGCAGTATGACTGACCTTGCAAAGTATGCTCCCGCGCTCGACAGCGTTTCGGTCGTTCCCGCCGGACTGACGGCGCACAGAGAAGGGCTTTTCCATCTTGAACCTTTCACGCCGGACGAATGTGCCGCCGTCATCGATCAGGTGGAGGCGTTCAATGCGGGGCTGGAAGAACGTCTTTTCTTCGCGTCGGATGAATTCTATATCAAATGCGGACGTTCTCTTCCGGATGACGAATATTACGGCGAATATCTCCAGATCGAAAACGGTGTCGGCATGCTGACCTCGTTCGGAACGGAATTTGATTCTATCTTCAAGACCCTCGACGACGACGAAAAACTCGCGAAGCGTGAAATTTCCGTCGCCACCGGCGAAGCGGCGTACGACTTCATGGTGCGGCAGGTGAAAAAACTCACCGATGTCTGCCCGAATCTGACCTGTCACGTCTATCCGGTGAAGAACAATTTCTTCGGCGGGGAAGTCACCGTCACCGGTCTTCTGACCGGCACCGACCTCGCGGAACAGCTTGCCGGAAAGAAACTCGGCGAAACTCTTTATCTCTCCCGCACCACCCTGCGCGCCGAAGGTGACCTCTTCCTCTGCGGAATGTCCCCGGAAGAACTTTCCGAAAAGCTCGGCGTAACCATCGAATTCATCGAAAACGACGGCAGCGAATTCTGCCTGAAGCTGCTCGGCTTAGAGTAACCAACTAAAAATTTACACAAACTCACATCAATTATCCCAGTATAAAAGTTTTTGAGGATGGGGTTTTGGGAAGGAAGTTTTTTCAAAAAGTTCCTTCCCAAAGAAAATAATTTATCAAGGAGAAACACTATGGCAAAACCTGTGATTGCGATTGTCGGGCGGCCGAACGTCGGCAAGAGCACGCTGTTCAATAAACTGATCGGGGAACGCCGCGCCATTGTTGAGGACGTTCCAGGTATTACCCGCGACCGTATCTACGGCGAGACCGAATGGAGAGGGAAGACTCTCATGGTCATCGATACCGGCGGGATCGAACCCAAGACCGACGACATCATTCTGCAGAAAATGCGCGAACAGGCGCAGATCGCTATTGATATGGCAGATGTGATTCTGTTCGTCTGCGACATCCGCACCGGCCTTCTCGCCGACGACCTCGACATCGGCATGATGCTCATGCGCAGCGGCAAGCCCGTTGTTCCCTGCATCAACAAGGCCGACAAGATCGGCGATCTGCCCGCGGAATTCTACGATTTCTACCAGCTTGGCTTCGAAATCGAACCCATCGCGCTGTCCTCCCTCCACGGCAGCGGCTCCGGCGACGTTCTTGACGCCGTTCTCGCCGCTCTCCCGGACTTCGAATCCGAAGCGGAAGACGACGATACCGTCTCCGTGGCGGTTATCGGCAAGCCGAACGCCGGAAAATCCTCCATCGTCAACCGCCTCTGCGGTGACGAACGCTGCATCGTGTCCGATATCCCCGGCACGACCCGCGACGCCATTGACACCACCATCGAAAACGAATTCGGCCGCTTCAACCTCATCGACACCGCCGGCATCCGCCGTCAGGCAAAGGTCGAAGACCGCGTCGAAAAGTTCAGCGTTCTCCGCGCGAAGATGGCCGTCGAACGTGCCAACGTCTGCCTGCTCATGGTCGACGCGAAGGAAGGCGTCACCGAACAGGACGAAAAAATTGCCGGCATCGCTCACGAAGCGGGCAAGGCGTCCATTATCTGCATCAACAAGTGGGACCTTATCGACAAGGACAACAGCACCACGAACGAATTCAATAAAAAGGTTTACGATGCGCTGTCCTATATGACCTACGCGCCGATCATGTATATCTCCGCGAAGACCGGTCAGCGCGTGGACAAGCTGTTCGAACAGATCAACTACGTCCACAATCAGACCAATATGCGCGTTTCCACCGGTATGCTCAACGACGTTCTTGCCGACGCCGTAGCGCGCGTTCAGCCGCCGTCCGACAAGGGCAGACGTCTCAAGATTTACTATATGACCCAGATTTCCGTGGCTCCGCCGACCTTCGTCATCTTCTGCAACAACGCGGAACTGTTCCACTTCTCCTATCAGCGCTACATTGAAAACTGTCTCCGTCAGACCTTCGGCTTCAAGGGTACGCCCATCCGCCTGATCATCCGTCAGAAAGGCGACGAGGGTGAAGAATAATGCTGCACTTTTTCCTCCGCTACGAACTCGGTTTCATGGGACTGATCGGGTATTTCTGGAAGGATATCCCGCTCATCCCGAGTATGCTTCTCGTGCTGGTATATGTGCTGATTCCGTACCTTCTCGGCAGCATCAATACCGCGATTCTCGTTTCAGGGCATTTCTATCATGACGATATCCGCAATTACGGCAGCGGCAACGCCGGATTTACCAACGTCATGCGTACCTATGGCAAAAAGGCCGCAGTCATCACCTTCGCCGGAGATATCTTCAAAACAATGCTTGCCATTCTGGTCGGCTGGTGTGTGTTCGGTTATCTGACCGCGTATATTGCCGGATTCGCCTGCTTCATCGGTCATATTTTCCCCGTGTTCTATAATTTCAAGGGCGGCAAGGGTGTCCTCTGTATGGGAACGATCATGTTCATGCTCGACTGGCGCATTTTTCTCGCTCTGCTGGTTGTGTTTGTCGGGATCGTCATGGCAACCAAGTATATCTCTGCGGGTTCGGTCATCTGCTCAATGATGTTCCCGCTCATGCTCAACCGCATGAACAACACCGGTATCTATATGATTGAGTTTGTTGCCATCGCCATTGCGGTGATCGTGGTGATCAAGCACCGCGAAAACCTTAAGCGCATCTTCAACGGTACGGAAAGCAAATTCAAGTTCAAAAAGAGCAAGAATGTGGACGCGGCTGCCGGAAACGGAGAGGGGAAATGACTATGGACAACAACGAAAAACTCGCCGCCTTTGCCGGACTGGCTGAAAAGAGTCTGATGTCCGGCGGGCTTGTGAATGTGGTATTCCACTCTCCCGCCGCAGGGGATATCCTCAAGGCGAAGGGAACATCGAAAACGATCGCGGGAAAGACCGTCCTGCAGATCGAAACATCTCTCACCGAGGGACGCGTGACCCACGAAAATCTCGCGGAAGGGGAGATTGTCTCCGCTCTTCCAAAGTATTTTGAAACCTTCCGCAAGGCCGACCTCACCGATAAAAACGGGACGGCGTCGGTCATGATTTCGAAAAAAGGCGCGGTCACGCTTCTCGAAAAAGGGA
>JBGVOJ010000555.1:0-3212 GCA_045126415.1 Eubacteriales bacterium
ATGGCATACTATCGCTGCGCGATGATGGAGGTTGAGACAAAGTTTCGTGTCTTAAACGAAGAGTTATCCTTGGAATATGATCGCAATCCTATTGAAACCATAAAAACAAGGCTGAAATCAGTCGAGAGTATCGGGGATAAACTTTCCGGCATGAATAAACCTATCACAGTTGAAAGCATAGAAGAAAATCTCAAAGATGTAGCAGGAGTGCGTGTTATCTGTGGATTGCCTTCTGATATATACACCCTGGCAGATGCTTTTCTGAGGCAGGACGATATCGTTTTGATCCAGAGGAAAGATTACATAGCAAATCCGAAACCGAACGGATATCGCAGTCTGCATTTAATTGTTGAAATACCGATCTTTCTTCATGACGAAAAGAAGATGATGAAAGTGGAAGTTCAGTTAAGAACCATATCTATGGATTGGTGGGCAAGTTTGGAACACAAATTCCGGTACAAAAAAGATGTCGTTGTTCCCGAAGAAATTGATCTCGAATTGAAGGAATGTGCTGAAGCAGCAGCTATACTTGATCGCAAGATGGAATCCATTCAGAAAAAAATTCCGATCAGAAATGAGGACAGGGAATGAATAACAATAAAGAAATGCTGGGTACTGCGCCTATAGGAAAGCTTCTGTTCAAGCTGGCGGTACCAACGGTGGTAGCTCAGCTAATCAATATGCTTTATAATATCGTAGACCGTATTTATATCGGTCATATGCCCGGGGACGGAAGCCTTGCTCTGACCGGTGTCGGTGTTTGTATGCCGATCATTATGATCATTTCAGCATTCGCGGCGCTTATCGCTTCTGGGGGCGCACCAAAGGCATCCATATACATGGGGAAGAATGAGAAGGAATCCGCCGAAAAGATTCTGGGAGGATGCTTTTCTCTTCAACTGATGATATCGGCTATTTTGACTGTCGTTCTTCTGATTTGGAACAGGGATCTTCTCCTGATGTTCGGTGCCAGCGAGAATACTATCGATTATGCTTCATCTTATATGAGTGTATATGCCATCGGTACCGTATTTGTACAGTTGACTCTCGGTATGGGTGCATTTATTACAGCCCAGGGATTTGCAAAAATAGGAATGATGACGGTGTTGATCGGTGCTGTCAGCAACATTATCCTTGACCCGATATTTATTTTCGGTTTCAAACTGGGGGTACGCGGTGCAGCTTTGGCAACAATAATATCGCAGGCAATTTCGTGTGCATGGGTTCTGTTGTTTCTTTTGGGGAAAAAGACTTATCTGAGACTGCAGACAAAGTATATGAAAATAGACGGCAAGCTTGTTTTCCCATGTGTTGCACTGGGTCTGTCCGCTTTCATTATGCAAAGCAGTGAAAGCGTAATTTCGGTGTGCTTCAACGCTTCTCTGTTAAAGTACGGAGGCGATATAGCTGTGGGGGCGATGACCATCCTTACCAGCGTTATGCAGTTTGCGATGCTCCCGATGCAAGGTATCGCTCAGGGGGCGCAGCCAATTTCCAGTTATAACTTCGGTGCAAGGAATACAGAACGAGTCAAAAAGACATTCAGGCTTTTGCTCACTACTTGTCTTATATATTCCCTCACGATTTGGGCGATTATCATGGCATTCCCGGGCTTATTTGCCGGAATCTTTACACCGGATGCAGAACTGATCGAATTTACTTCAAAGGCGCTCAGAATCTATTGTGCTGTTCTTGGGATTTTCGGTATCCAGATTGCCTGTCAGATGACCTTTGTATCAACCGGTAATGCGCCTTGCTCCATTATTGTTGCCATTGTGCGTAAATTCGTTCTTTTGCTGCCGCTGATCTATCTGATGCCGCAGCTGATAGAAAATAAGACGATCGGTGTATATTCCGCAGAGCCGGTTGCCGATGTAATTGCAATAACCTTTACAGCGATACTCGATACGATTCAGTTCAGAAAATCGCTTAAATCCTTAAATACCAATCCAACAAAGGAGATCTCAAAATGAAAATTGCAGTAACCTATGAAAACGGACAAATCTTTCAGCATTTCGGTCATACTGAACAGTTTAAGATTTATGATGTTCAGGCTGGAAGAATTAAGAATTCTGAAGTAGTAAAAACAAATGGCAGCGGACACGGTGCTCTTGCGGGAATGTTAAGTTCCCTTGGTGTAGATGTTCTTATTTGCGGAGGAATCGGTGGGGGAGCACAAATGGCTCTTGCACAGGCAGGTATCAAGCTTTATGGCGGTGTTTGCGGTGATGCAGACAAAGCGGCAGAAGCATTTGTGTCCGGTGAACTCCGTTATGATCCCGATGCAAAATGTGACCATCACGAGCATCACCATGGTGAAGGACATACCTGCGGTGATCATGGCTGCGGCAAACATAACTGTCACAAATAACCGTTTGGAGATAATAAATGAAAGTTGTAATTGTTGGCGGTGTTGCAGGCGGAGCAACCGCAGCAGCACGTATACGAAGACTTGATGAACAAGCAGAGATCGTTGTTTTTGAACGCTCCGGTTTTATTTCCTATGCCAACTGTGGGCTGCCGTATTATATAGGCGACATCATAACGGACCCGGATGAGCTTACTTTGCAAACACCGGAGAGTTTTTACAAACGTTTCCGCGTGAATATGAAAGTGAGACATGAGGTTACTGCCATTCATCCCGAGAGGAAGACGGTAACTGTCAGAAATCTTGATACAGACGCTGAGTTTGAAGAAAGCTATGATAAACTTATCCTTTCGCCCGGAGCCAAGCCGACGCAGCCGGATATGCCAGGAGTGGGCATAAAGAATGTCTTTACGTTAAGGACGGTTGAAGATACCTTTAGAATCAAAGATTATATCAACGAGAACCATCCGCATTCTGCTGTTCTTGCCGGCGGTGGGTTTATCAGTCTGGAGCTTGCAGAGAATCTGAAGGGACTCGGTATGGACGTTACAATCGTTCAGAATGGCAAGCAGCTTATGAATCCTTTTGATTCGGATATGGCTTCCTTTATTCATAACGAGCTTCGCAGACATGGTATCAAGCTTTTGTTTGGGCATGCTGTAACCGGCTTTGAAGAAAAAGACGGTGGGGCAGAGGTTATGCTGAAGGATAACTGTCCTATCCATGCAGATATGGCTGTTCTTGCGATTGGGGTTACACCTGATACCGTGCTTGCACGTTCTGCCGGTTTGGAGCTCGGGCTGAAAGGCAGTATTGTTGTTAACGATAAAATGGAGACATCTGT